>NZ_AYZJ01000103.1:396-1295 GCF_001436615.1 Lacticaseibacillus camelliae DSM 22697 = JCM 13995 | reverse complement strand
ATGATTGTCAGAGGAATTATGATATTTCATCTGACAACCGCAAAGGGATTATCGCACCTTTGTCGCCGGTCGTGCCTTTGTCGCCAGTCGTACCTTTGTCGCCGGTTGCACCCTTGTCGCCAGTTGTGCCTTTGTCGCCGGTCGTACCTTTGTCGCCGGTTGCGCCCTTGTCGCCGGTCGTACCTTTGTCGCCGGTCGTGCCTTTGTCGCCGGTTGCGCCTTTGTCGCCGGTCGTACCCTTGTCGCCGGTTGCGCCTTTATCGCCGGTTGCGCCCTTATTTCCTTGGACAAAATCTGTGAAGTCAACGGTCCCATCGCTGTTCAGGTCTTTGTCCTTATCATCGATAGTTCCATCACTGTTGAGATCTTCAGTTGCTGGCGTCTTCTTCCAGGTCTCATATGCGCTCTCGCCGGCTGCGCCGGTGTCACCTTTGGCTCCGGTATCACCTTTGTCGCCCTTGATCGTCTGGTTGAAGTCGTTGTCATCAACGGTCCCATCGCTGTTCAGGTCTTTGTCCTTATCATCGATAGTACCGTCGCTGTTGAGATCTTCAGTTGCTGGCGTCTTCTTCCAGGTCTCATATGCGCTCTCGCCGGCTGCGCCGGTGTCACCCTTGGCACCTGTGTCACCTTTGTCGCCCTTGATCGTCTGGTTGAAGTCGTTGTCATCAACGGTCCCATCGCTGTTCAGGTCTTTGTCCTTATCATCGATAGTACCGTCGCTGTTGAGATCTTCAGTTGCTGGCGTCTTCTTCCAGGTCTCATATGCGCTCTCGCCGGCTGCGCCGGTGTCACCCTTGGCTCCGGTATCACCTTTGTCGCCCTTGATCGTCTGGTTGAAGTCGTTATCATCAACAGTTCCATCGCTGTTCAGGTCTTTGTCCTTATCATCGATAGTG
>NZ_AYZJ01000103.1:0-338 GCF_001436615.1 Lacticaseibacillus camelliae DSM 22697 = JCM 13995 | reverse complement strand
TCGTTGTCATCAACGGTCCCATCGCTGTTCAGGTCTTTGTCCTTATCATCGATAGTGCCATCACTGTTGAGATCTTCAGTTGCTGGCGTCTTCTTCCAGGTCTCATATGCGCTCTCGCCGGCTGCGCCGGTGTCACCCTTGGCACCTGTGTCACCTTTGTCGCCCTTGATCGTCTGGTTGAAGTCGTTGTCATCAACGGTCCCATCGCTGTTCAGATCTTTGTCCTTATCATCGATAGTGCCGTCGCTGTTGCGGTCTTCAGTTGCTGGCGTATTCTTCCAGGTCTCGTACGCACTCTCGCCGGTATCACCTTTGGCTCCGGTATCTCCCTTAGCCCC
>NZ_AYZJ01000102.1:4275-18766 GCF_001436615.1 Lacticaseibacillus camelliae DSM 22697 = JCM 13995 | reverse complement strand
TAGACCACTATCAAGGATTCGTTATCATCGTTGCACTTGACTTGAAAATTGAGGTATGGAAAATTTTGTTTGAGGTGACAATCTTAAGGATTGAAGTTTTCAACATTCAACTCTGAGATTCAACGGAGAAAGTCTATGAAGTAATTGGAAATGACAAAGAGGCCTCGAAAAAAGGACTTCAAACGAATCCGCGCTTGCTGCAAATGCGCATATGCAGGTGCTAACTGAAGATGGCAAGCCAATTCCGTGCGGTATATGTCGCTGGTGAAGTGGCAAGAGATTAGATGACAAAATGGGTCTTGAATAGCGCTTGCTGATTCTTGAGAAGAATCTTCAGATTATTAGTAAGAAAGTCGCGTAGTGCATTCGTACGCGGCTTTCTTTGCGCTTCCGTGGGCAACCCTTTAGCCGTTGCTTTTCGAAGGGTACTGCCAATGCGCGAGGGTCCAATACAAATGGGACACGATGTTAGATTCTTGAAAACCATACCCGACAAATGTGAAATTTGACGTGGCATACGTCTTTCTGACGCGTCAGTTAAGGGCTTGCGACGAGGTATCCTAATTTGAAGAAGACCGTGGTATGGTCTTCATATTTGGTTCGATGCTTTCAGGCCTTGTTCTAAAGGAATTGACCGATTCTCTGTACAAGTTTACATATTTCTCGTGTGCTGTTCCTCAGATTTAGCATGTTGGGACATTGAGAATTGTGTTTTGGGCATTATTCTCGTGACGGATTTAAGATGGCTGCGGTTAGCTTACCTACATTGCCATAGTGATGGTCGTTGAGGATCACACCCGACAGACTGGGGGGTGATTGGCGAATTTGCTTGAATCCCTTCAGATTATTGGTACACTAATTCTAATTACTTTTTAATGGTCTGGGGGGCGACGGCAGTGACAGGTGACTTATCTTTTCGTGCGGGGTTGAAGGACGTTTTGCCCACCGTGTTTGGCTACATCGGGGTTGGGCTTGCGTTCGGGGTCGTTGCGCACACCGCCGGCATCGCCTGGTGGCTGGTCGCGTTGATGTCACTGATTGTCTATGGTGGGTCCGTCCAGTTTGTCCTAGCGACGATGCTGGCCGCGGCGAGTCCCATCAGTGCGATGCTCGTGTCAGCCATTTTGATCAACTCGCGGATGAGTCTGATGAGCATGACGGTTGCGCCGTACATCAAAGAAGAGTCGCTGCTGCAAAACATCATGATTGGGACGCTGCTGACCGACGAGACGTTTGCCCTGTCGATGAACAAGGTCAACTACACGAACCACAAGCTGAAGCCGGCCTGGTTTCACGCGGCCAACGTCGGCGCGTACCTGGTATGGATGCTGGCGACCGTGGTCGGGGCGCTGCTTGGCGGGCTGATTCCGAACCCTAACGCGTTTGGGCTGGATTTTGCCGCGGTCGCGATGTTCATCGGGCTGCTGTACCTGCAGATGATTGGCGACCGCAGCAAGCCGCTGGTGCGCCAGGCCCAGGTTGTGGTCATTGTCATGGTAATGATGTACGTCCTGATGCGCTTTTTCCCTGGGTCCACGGCGATGCTGATTGCGACAGTGCTGGGCTGCCTGATCGGAATGGGGGTCGAGCGCGCGCATGAGTAATTCATATGTTCTGATGACGATTCTTGCGTGCGGCTTTGCCTTGTGGCTGTTAAAAGTCGTGCCGTTGATCCTGGCGAAGGCGTTTCGGTTCCCGAAACTGCTGGTGCAATTCCTGTCGTTTGTGCCGATCGCGATTTTCGCCGCGATCATTGCGGAAAATATTTTTGTTTATCACCAAGGGGCCTGGCCCGGCATCAACTGGGAGAATCTGCTGGCGTCCGTCCCGGCGGTCGTCACGGCGGTGGTGTCCAAGAGCCTGCTGGCGGTCGTCATCGTTGGCGTCGTTGCGATGGCATTGATTCGATTGCTCGGCTTCTGATGAAAAATGAGCTTACCCTTTGCTGACGAGGGTAAGCTCATTTTAGTTGTAGGATTAGGCGTGCCGTTTGCGCGAAAACGCGATGGCACCGCTCAGCAGGGCGAGTAGGCCGAGTGCACTAGCAGCAGTGTTCACGCGGTCGCCTGTCTGCGGCAAATGCTGCGGTGCCGGTCGCTTACCCTGCGGTGTGAGTTGACCGGCAGGCGACGGTTTGTCTGGAAGTGGACGTGGTTCCGGTTGATCAGAGCTCGGATTTGGAGACGGCTTAGCACTAGGCTGAGGTTCTGGTGCCGGGGTGGGTTTTGGAGCTGGGTTAGGTTCCGGTTCCGGGTTAGGTTCCGGTTCCGGGTTAGGCTCTGGCTCGGGGTTAGGTTCCGGTTCCGGGTTCGGTTCCGGTTCCGGGTTTGGTTCAGGCTCGGGGTTAGGTTCAGGCTCCGGATTTGGTTCCGGTTCTGGTTCGCTTTGCGCAATGATTTCAAAAGTCTGGCCGTGAGAGTATGGACTCATGCGGCCGCCATCCGTGCGCTTGGCGCTGATGTTCGTTACCACAGTTTCCCCAGTTGCGCCCTGAATGGTCACGGTGAAGGGGATGGTGAACGTCCCACTGCCTGCGGTCGGCTCTGGCGCAGTCGCGCTCCCAGTGGTCATCACGGTCACGGCTGGATTATTGGAAATCAACATGAAGTGGTCAAGCGGCAGGCGGCCATCGGCACCATAGTAATGTACAGTGCACGTGCCTTGGTAGGTTTTGCCGGCTGTGACTTTCATCACGTCCGAATTGTGACTCTGACCGTCGATAACGACGTCGAAGCGCCCGATTTCGATCCATGAAGCCACGTTGGCGGCTGCCCGGGTCGCCGCCGTGGTTGCACCTTGGGTGGTCTGCGTGTTCAACGGGGCAACGCCGATCAGGACAAGGGCACTGACACCAGTAATAAGTATCTGCTTTTTCAATGTATAATCCTCCTATCACGGGGGATTATATCAGGCCGTCTAGACCAATGGAACCGTTTTAAGCGTGCCGTCATTGAAGCTTCATGACGCTCTCATTCACCGCAGGATTTTTGTATTTCTGGGCGCGTTCGGCTACAGTTAACGTGAACGACTTCAATGGGGGTAATACGATGATCACAATGGCTTATATTGGCAATGGCAAGGCGACAAACCGCTACCACTTGCCGTTTTCTCGGCAGGTGAAGGACATCCGGGTGAAGACGATTTACGCGCGGCACGACGACTCGCCGTGGGCTAAGCTGCCGGACGTCAAGTACACCACGAACATCAACGACATCTGGGACGACCCGGAGATCCAGTTGGTTGCAATCACCACACCGCCCCAGGCCCATTTTGAACTCGCCAAGGCCGCGCTGGACCACGGTAAGAACGTCCTGCTGGAAAAGCCATTCACGGCCACGGCCCACGAGGCGCGCGAGCTGTTCGACTACGCCAAGCAAAAGGGCCTGCTTTTGGAAGGCTACCAGAACCGGCGCTTCGACTCAGACTTTCTGACCGTGCAAAAAGTGATCGCGTCCGGCAAGCTGGGCAAGGTTTACGAAGTCGAGGATAACTTTGACTACTATCGTGCCGCCGCGGTCGAGCAAAGTACCGAGTACACTCGGCTGGGCAGCTTCCTGTACGGTCACGCCGTGCACACGATGGATCAGGTCTTGTCCTACTGGGGCACGCCGGTCAGCGTCGATTACGACGTGCGTCAGCTGCTCGGGCCGAACCACATGGCCGATTATTTTGACATCGGCATGCACTACCCAGATAGCTTGAAGGTGTCGGTCAAGTCGAGCTTCTTCCGGCTGAATTACCGGCCGTCGTTTGTGGTGTATGGCACCCGCGGCCGCTTTCTGAAGCAGGAGACCGACCAGCAGGAAGCTATGATGAAAAAGTTCTACATGCCAGGTCCAGATCACCCCGACTTTGGCGTTGACCGGCCGGATCAGTACGGCACACTGTCCTACTTGGACGACGCGGGCCAATACCACGAGGAAAAGGTCGTGTCTGAGGTTGGTGGCTACCAGAAGTACTACGAAGCCCTGGTCGATACCTTGGAAAACGGCGCCGCGCCGCTGGTCACGCCGGAGCAAACCATCACGTTGATGACGCTGCTTGAAGAAGGCGCCGAACAAATCGAAGCCACCCTGTAAACAGGAGCGGCGGCAAGCTTGTTAAAAACAAAGCGAGGATCGCATCAGTGATTGCGACCCTCGTTTCGTTTTATTGTTTTCATTCTGGGTGATTGGCCAGTTTCTAAATGTTAAGCTTCAAAGGAGCATTTTACCTTCACGCCTTTGGTCCCGAGCATGCGGCTCAGCATCTGCTGGGCGCTCTTTTTGGCGGTTGTGACAATGTCTGGCTTACCGAGAATGTCTTCATCGACATCCTTAGCCGCCTCTTTTTGGATTTTCAGGCCAGTGGCGTTATTGTCGCTGACGAACATTGAGGCATTGGTTTTGTAATAGTCAAAGCTGCTGGCATAGTCGGAGTCTTTGAGCAGAAGCTTGACCTGTGGTGCCGGCATCGTGATCAAGAGCGTTTTGGTTGCGGAGTCGTAATGATTCTTGGACTTGGCCAAGTCGAAGTACACCTGTGCTTTGAAGTGGAAAATGTAGACGGTGGTCTCCTTGTCTTTGATCAAGCCACCAAGTATTTGCCCCACTTTATCTTTGTTGACGGTCTTATCGTAATAAACGCTGGTGGTGTCTAATTCACCGATCTGTTTTACTTTAAAATTCGATGTTGCGACCTTAGTGCTTTCCTGCGCATCATCGTAACGGGTGTAGATGGCTAACCCGCCAATAACTAGGACCGCAATGAGGACAATGACGCCGATTACCTTTTTCATCTTTTTCATGTGTTGCTCCCCCAAACAATTTTGAATATATAGTCTCATAGGAATATAAGAAGAGCAATTCTTTTATTCGCCCAAATTGACGTCTAACTTCTGGACCTTATAGCGAGGCTTTTCCAAAGAGTTTTTGGTGAACTTGATCAGCATATCGTAATTTACTTTTACTGGGAGGGGCTTGGTGGCTTTAACTTGGTAAGCAATCTCGTATTGGTGCTGCCGCTTCGTTTTGGCAACGTATAAGGTATCATCTTTCAGGTATCGCCAGTTGTCCTCATTACCATCGCCTTTGGTTGCCCGTTTGGCTGCCGCGCGTGCCAGCTTCCAGAACTGTTTCTCCTGGGTGTCATTCAGATTGTCTGTCTTAGCAGAGAATAGGATGTGTGCCTGAGTGCTTGAATACATTGGGATAGGGGCGGTGTTTTGGGTGGTGCAGCCTCCAAGACCAAGCACTATTACAGTTGTTAAAACCATTTTCTTCGTATTCATCAGTAATTCCTCCATCATCATGGTCGCAGTCTATGCGCCACTATAGGACGTGTTTTATTTACGAATATTGGTTTTGGGGAAACGAGAAGAAGGGGCGGAACTGTCTGAAGCATCCTGTAAAAGGGTGAGGCGTCCTGCTGCGGCGGGGCTTTTTTCATGCGTTCGACGACAAGAAGAGCGTCAGCCACTGATTCAATGGCTGACGCTCGATTTAGTCTCTAGCGATGCTTAATCGGACTCAGGCTCAAACTTAAAGGTAAAACACTCATTGCTTAAGGCCGGATTGCCTAACTTGCCAATCTGCTGCCAGACCTTGTAGCTCAAGCTTCGCGTGCAGTCGGTGCAGGTCTCTAAAAAGTGATGGATGCTGCACTGGTACTCAGCGGGGAACTCGTAGAAGGCTGCAAAGCTGACTAGCTGAGACAGGATCTCTTCGGCCTGATTCTGACAAGTTGAGGCGTCACGCGGATCTTCCATGGCAATCAGATCGTTGAGCTGGCGAGCTACGGCTAGCTCCGTTTCAAATTCTTCCGCTTCAAGCGGCGGCTCAACGGCAAAGTAAACGGCCAGGCTTTGGACGAGGCGAAGCTGATCGGCCGTGACCCCAGTGACTGTGCCAGGATTGAGGTCGAAGGCGCGGAGTTCGAGGTGGGAGATTCCAGTCTCTAGCAGCTTTCGTGGATCCTTTCCGGCGGTGCTTTTTAGCCGCACCGGTTCGTAGTACTGACCGGGCGCCAGGAGCTCGCCAGTTGCGATGGCTTTTTCGATTCGCGCCACGTACCGCGGCACGGACTGGTAGTCGCCGTGGATGTTAGTTGGGAAGCCAAGCGGACCGCTGCGAAGGCTGCGGACCGGGTGCGTCGGTGCATCACCCGGGAAATAGCCGGCAAAAGCCAGCGGCGTCGCGCCGAACAGGTACGTGAACAGCCAGCGGTGAAGCATAAAGTATTGCGCCAAGTGCACGTACAACTCATCGGTGGTCGAAAACTCGGTCAGCTGCAGCAGCGCCGCCAGCGCCGGCTCGGTGAAGCTGAGATTGATGTGGATGCCGGTATTGAGGATGCGGCGGAGGTCATAGACATGGCTCAGCCGTTCGCGATAGCTGTAGGTCTCTTCCGGCTGCCGCGAGATGTGCCTTTGCTCCAGCGGCTGCGTCAGTGGTGGGGGGCAGCTGTATGGCCACAGGCGTTCACCCGGTCCGAGGTGGTTGGCGACCGCTTGGACAATTTGCGCGGCGCGTGCAGAATTTTTCTCAACGTCCGGTTCGACCGGCATTGCGAATTCGATTTGCGCGTTAAAAAATTCGTGCTCGACAAACTCGCCCACCTCTTCACTGAAGTCGGTGGGGAAAGGCTGCTCGCTCAGCCGGTTTTGCGGATCGATGCGGACCTTTTCAACCTCTATGCCAATGTTAGTGTGGCTGGCCACAATTTGGTCAAGCGTGACTTCCCTTGCAGCTCTGATCGTCAATTCAACCACCTCGCTCAGTCGGTGACATTCGCTCGTCTAAATCGACTATATACCCATCTGTTGAGGGGACTCAAAAGATACGTACTGGAAAAACTAAAGTAATCCGGGATCAAGCCCCAGGCGAGGTTTTTAACGCGTGATCCGCGATTGAAGCAACTTCGGCCAATCAACTAATTGATCCATCCACCACTATTGCAGACCTGATTGCTGTACCGCACAAGCGCTCAGGCTTGTTTTTGCTTGATGCGGCAGGCTAACAGTATTCGGCCCGGGACTTCATGTGTACCGTTAGTCGCGAAACACCTGGTTAGCAAAAACGCTTACGAAAGAATAGTCGAACCAGTATACTGATAAGCACAACGCTTTTCCCTTCAAAAAGGAAACCGGCTGGGTGCGAGCGCTTTCCTTTTTTGACGGAAACAATCAGCACTTTTTCAGCTGCAAGCGGTTGCATATTATATAGATGTGAGGTGAGAACATGCGAGACGGGCTAATCAAGGTATTAGATTTGTTGAGCAGTTCCGAAACGGTCAGGGTAGCAAAACTAGCTGACGAGCTAGGGGTAACTACAAAGACTGTGCGCAACGAGATCAAGGAAATTAATGAAACGCTGGCCAGCGAATCCCTTGATCAGATTGAGGTCAACAAAGGTGTGATCACCAGTAGCCTCACAAAACAGACAGTAAATAAATTACTTCGCAACATTGATAAGAACCAACAAAGCGAGCTTTACATGACACCCGAGCAGCGAACGAAATTCATTCTCTTGGAGTTCATGAGTACGAAAGAGCCATTGTTCCTGGTTGACCTGCAAGATGCAATGCAGATCAGCAAGAGCACGATGGACAGTGACATGCGCGAGGTTCGCAAGATCGTTCAGCCCTATGGTTTACACATTCGGACCAATCCGAGAAGCGGGGTTTCTGTTGAAGGCAGTGAACGTGCCATTCGGATGATGTTTGCCGATGTGTTTACCCAACAGCCGAACGTCCTGGCGGTGGTGACCCAGCAAGTGGGTTGGCCAAAGCTCTTGGTCGATGAAGCAGCCAAGGCGTTTCCGCCAAAAGAGATCCGGTTTCTCAGAAACGAACTGAAGCGCGTCTTCGCCGCCACCCACCTGGGGGTCAACGATAACTATCAGTCACAAGCAATTGTGATGACGCTGGTTTGGCTGTCACGTGTCACCAGCGGCAACTACGTTAACCAGGACGACGAAGATCAGGCTTCTTCGCTCAACTCTCGCGAGTCGGAGTTCGTCAGTTCAGTGATCACCCACTTTAGCCTCAACTTAGCGGTCGGGGCGGAAGTTAATTACTTGGCATTTACGATCGGTAGCTTCGACTCGGACGATACCACAGCTATTGATAACTGGGCACGGTCACAGGTCATCTGCATTTCACTGATCGATTGGATGGAAGAGAGCCTGGGGTTCCCGTTTTCTAAGAGCGAAACGCTGTTCGAACGTGTTTACAAGCACGTTTCCGCCTTGCTGAGGAGACAGAACCAACGGGTCAACGCCTACAATCCGCTGAAAAGCACGATTATGCAGAGTTATCCCGAGGTGTTCCGAGCCGTGCGCAATTTCTTCTGGAAACACGGCAGCGAATACCGCATGAGCCCGTCTGACGATGAGATCGGCTACCTAGCCGTTTACTTCTCAACTGCCCAAGTTGAGATTCGTCAGGAGCGTGTTTACACGTACCGCATTGCGGTGGTTTGCAATTATGGGATGGCGACAGGCAGGTTGCTGGCAGCGCGGCTTGAGGAACATTTCAACGTGGATGTCATTGCGGTGCTAAGTATTTCTGAACTGGACGTGCTTAAAAAGCTGCCAGTGAGTCTCGTGTTTAAAACCGTGGATGTTGCCATTGAGGGCGTTCCCAGTCTGAAGTTAAACCCGATTCCATCTGACAACGATATTAAGAAAGCAGCAGATTTTTTAGCGGAGCACTCGCAGCTCTCTAAGTACAAAGGAGATCAACTCGAGCCAACGCGACTATTCAACAGCGTTCTGACCACTCTCAAGCAGAGCGGTATCCGGGTCGAGAAAGACTTGGTTTTCAATTTACAAAGAGTATTTGAAGCGAACAAGTTGGAAATAAACGAAAGGGAGGTTCAGCCAATGCTCAAGGACCTCGTAAATGATAAGCAGATACAGTTACAGGTTCCCGTAGATGGGTGGAAAGACGCAATTATCAAAGCAGCACAGCCGTTAATCGATGAGGACTTCATTAAACAATCATACGTTCAAGCCATGATCGATTCTGTGACCAAGTATGGGCCCTACATCGTGATTGGGCCGTCGATCGCGCTGGCACATGCGCGGCCAGAAGACGGAGCCAACAAGCTGGGTGTTTCCATCATGACGCTCAAGGACCCTGTCAACTTTGGCAATCCTGAGAACGATCCAGTTAAGGTTGTGTTCTGCCTTGCAGCCGTCGACAACTACTCACATCTAAATGTGATGAAGGCGGTTGTTCAGCTGATCAACGATCCAAAGAAAGTTGAGCAGCTGTCGACTATTTCCGACGTTAAAGAATTCCGCGATGTGCTATTTGAGAATGAACAAGAAGGAGACGATTTAAATGAGTAAGACACCAAAGATTTACTTTATCTGTGGTAATGGGCTTGGCAGCTCATTGGCATGCCAGATGGTTGCAGAAGATGTCTTAAGCGCCAATGGCCTTAAAGCCAACATGGATCATGAATCCATTTCGTCGGCACCAGGCCTCAAGACCGACATCATTGTTTCGGCCGAGAATTTTAAAATTCAGTTTAGTAAGTTCGAGATGGACCCAGCCATTCACTTCGTTTTCCTTCACAACATTGTCAGCAAGGATGAACTCGCAGAGAAACTTGTCCCAGTGGTCAAGGAACTATCTGAGTGAGGATAGAGACTGGAGGTAATACAGATGGGTGTCATTAACTTTATCATTCAAAATATCCTGACGCAGTCCGCAATCATCATTGCCCTGATCGCGCTGCTAGGGCTGGTTTTGCAAAAGAAATCGTTTGGTGAAGTGCTAACAGGAACCTTTAAGACATTACTGGGATTCGAAGTCCTGACCGCGGGTTCAGCTGTCATTACGGGCAGTTTGACCTACTTCGGTAAAATCTTCCAGCACGCGTTCCACTTGAACGGCGTCATTCCAAGTATTGAGGCGATCAATGGCCAGGCCATGAACGCCTTAGGGCTTGGCAATGCCATTGCGTTCACGTTCTTAGGGATCTTCATCGTCAACATCATCATTGCGCGGTTCTCCCCTTGGAAGTACATCTTCCTGACCGGCCAGGCATTGCTCTGGATGGCCACAATGACCACCATTGGTGGGAAAATCTGCGGTTTCAACACGGTAACGACCGTGATCGTCGGCAGCATTATCGGTGGGATCTTCGCCGTTGCAATGCCAGCGTTCGCCCAGCCGTTTGTTCGTAAGATCACTGGCAATGATGCCATCGCGTTGGGTCACTTCTGCACGATTGGTTATCTAGTCGAAGCCGGCGCTGCTTGGGTCTTCGGCGAGCGCGGTGAAAAGAAGCACTCGGTTGAAGACATCAAGCTGCCTAAGGCCATGGAGTTCATGCAGGATACTTACCTGTCCATTGCGGTTGTCATGGTGCCGCTGTATCTGATCACTGCTGCATTTGCTGGCCCAAAGTGGGCTGGTGTGGGCACGACCAACTACATGGTTGAATCATTCTTGCAGGCCATTCAGTTCGTTGTTGGGGTCTACGTCCTGCTTGCTGGTGTTCGGTTGTTACTTGGTGAAATTGTGCCAGCGTTCCGGGGGATTTCGATGAAGCTGGTGCCAGACGCAAAACCTGCGCTGGACTGCCCAGTCCTCTTCCCATACTCGCCTAACGCCGTCATCGTCGGCTTCGTGACAACCACGATTGGGACCGTCATTGGCATGTTCCTGATGCCTGTACTGGGCCTGGCCGTCATCCTGCCAGGGATGCTGACGAACTTCTTCGCCGGTGGGACTGCTGGGATCTTCGGTAACGTTGTCGGTGGCCGTCGTGGTGCGATCATCGGTGGCATTATTCACGGCTTGTTCATCACCCTGCTGCCTGCACTGCTGGTCGTTGCACTCCAAAAGCTTGGCTTTGTCAATGCGAGTGCGACCGACTCAGATACCATCGTTGCATGCTTGATGTACGCGTTCATTCTTTCACCAATTCTCAAAGCGGTTTAATCATTGCCGCCACCTGAAGGGAGATGAGTAGATGTTCGGATTCGGTAAGAAAAAGAAAAAGGACAGTCCGGATTCAAAAGCCAAAAATTCGGAAACAGAAGCTAAGCAGCTATCCCCAGAAGAAATTGCTAACATTCAAGCCAAAGCAGACCAGCTGGTCAAGCAGATCGACGCGAGTGACCAGGCTGATCAACCAAAACTCTATGACGAGTTGGGTGGCTTGTATGTTCAGCTGAAGCAACCTGATCAGGCAATCGAAGCTTACGAAAGCAGCCTCAAGATCAAAGAGCAGTTTGGTGATGCCTACAACGCGTTGTTAAACCTGTATGAAGAAAAGCGCAAGGCAGCCGCTGTTGCTAAAGATGATAGCGCCATTGAGAAGTGGGTTGGCAAGACCAACGATTTGCTTGCGCTGTCTAAGCGTGTGATGCGTTCTAACTACTAAAGTTCTTAATTCACGGGAGGAAATTATTATGTACAAAGATCTTAAAACAATGTTGGGTGAAGCACAGCGTCTTGATTACACGGTTGGTGCCTTCAATGCGCACAACTTGGAAATGGTTCCTTCAATGATCCAAGCGGCAAAAGATCAGGGTGCACCAATCATCATTCAAACGAGTGAAGGGACTGCGAAGTACGTTGGTATGAAGAACTTCGTTGCCGTATGCAAGTCGCTTGCTGATGACCTGCTGGTAGATGTTGACCTTCACTTGGATCACGCGAAGTCTTTTGACAACATCAAAGAAGCGATTGACGCTGGTTACACCTCAGTCATGTTTGATGGTTCGGCCCTGCCATTCCGTGAAAACATGGAAAAGTCCCTGCGCGTCACCGACTATGCACACGCACATGGTGTTTCCGTTGAATGCGAAATTGGGACGATTGGTGGTACTGAGGAAGGCATTTCCGTTAAGGAAGGTGTTTACACCGACCCGAAGCAGGCGCTTGAATTCCTGGATAACGTTCCAGTTGATGCATTGGCCGTTGGGATCGGCACTCACCATGGTCAATTCCAGTCCAAGACGAAGCTGAACTGGCCGCTGATCGAAGAACTGCACTCAAAGATCACCACCCCAATGGTTATCCATGGTGGGACCGGGGTTAACGAAGACGACTATCACCGTCTGACAGAGAACGGCTTCCGTAAGTTCAACGTTGGGACTCAGCTGCTGGTTGCTTGGACCAAGACGGCTCAAGAATACTTTGGCAAGACTGAAGTTAACAACTCGCTGCGTAACAACATCGAGCCATGCAACAAGGCCGTTTACGACATTGTTAAGCACAAGATCAGCCTGTTTCAGAATGCCAGCGCCACTGTCGCCTAAGTTTGTCGCTTAAGTTTTCCCAGAATTAATCGTTTTACCTCAATGATATATCGCTCCAAAAAGTTGGGAAGGCTGGCGGAAGGTCTTCCCAATTTATGTTTAACGACCATTTTGAGGTCAAGAAAGGTAGTGAAATCATGCCAACTAAGCATTCGCTGATCCTATTGGCCGGCGCGCCTGGTACCGGGAAGGGTTACACCGCTAACATCATCCGGCAAGCACTGCCTAACCTGACGTACGCGCCTTTGGATATGTACAAAGAGCACATTTACGACGAAATTGGTTTTGACAACGTTGAGCAAAAAGACGCGCTAGATGAAGAGGCACGGCAGCGTTATTACCGCGCAATCGACATCATGATGGCCAACGGGAAAAACATTCTGGGTGACTACCCGTTTAGCTACAAGCAAAAGCCTTACCTGACTAAAGCCGCCGCTGCACACGACTACAACGTCATTACTGTGCGCTTAGAGGCACCTGCACAGGTGCTTTATGACCGTCAGCGTGCTCGCGATAAGGAAGAACCGAGGCACCTAGGGCATTTGATGCAGCATTATCATTTTGGGGACAAGTTGACCGATGAAACCAAGCTGGATGGCATGCCATCCTTTGAGGTTTATCAGCGGCGGCTGACCGACCGCGGTTATGACAAGTTTGAGCTTGGCAAGCTGATTCGACTGGACGTGAGCGACTATTCGAAAATCAATTACGAGCAGTTGATCGCCGAAATTAAAAACGCATTGTAATCTTGAATAGAAAGAATGAATGACATGGAAAAAGAGGACTATTCGTCACCAGAGTATTTTGACAAGCTGACCGCGTATTGGCGGGCTGCAAACTATGTCTCCGTGGGTCAACTGTACCTGCGCGACAACCCACTGCTGAAGCGGCCGCTCAAGTCCAGCGACGTAAAAGTCAATCCGCTGGGCCACTGGGGCACCATTGCCAGCCAGAACTTCATCTACGCGCACCTCAACCGCCTGATCAACAAGTACGACCTGAACATGTTTTACATTGAAGGCCCGGGTCACGGTGGTCAGGTCATGATCTCGAATGCTTATCTCGACGGCACCTACACCGAGACGTACCCGAACATCACCCAAGACGAAAAAGGCATGAAGATCCTCTTCAAGCGCTTCTCGTTCCCTGGTGGTGCCGCCAGTCACGCCAATGCGCAGATCCCCGGCTCCATCCACGAAGGCGGCGAACTCGGCTACGCGTTGAGCCACGCCACCGGCGCGATCCTCGACAACCCTGACGTCATTGCTGCCACCGTCATTGGCGATGGCGAAAGCGAAACGGGCCCCTTGGCGGCCAGCTGGTTCTCTAACACGTTCATCAACCCGATCACCGATGGTGCGGTTTTGCCGATCATTAACATGAACGGCTTCAAGATTTCCAACCCGACCATCCTGTCCCGCAAGACCGATGAGGAACTCACCGAGTACTACGGCGGCATGGGCTGGAATCCTTACTTCATCGAAGGCGATGACCCGGAGAAGCTCAACCCCGAAATGGCAAAAGCTTTCGATTCTGCTATTGAAGAGATCAAGAGCATTCAAAAGCACGCCCGTGAGACCGGCGACACCACGATGCCGCACTGGCCAGTGATGATCGTCCGCACGCCAAAAGGCTGGACTGGCCCAAAGAGCTGGGACGGCGATAAAATCGAAGGCTCGTTCCGTGCCCACCAGATCCCAATTCCGGTATCTCGCGACCACATGGAGCACGCCGACGCTTTGGAAGCTTGGCTCAAGTCCTACAAGCCTGAAGAGCTATTCGACGAGAACGGCGTCCTCAAGCCTGAGCTTAAGGCCATGGTCCCGACTGGCACGAAGCGCATGGCGGATAACCCGATCACCAACATGGGCAATCACACCAAGCCACTGGTCCTCCCTGACTTCCACCAGTACGCCCTCGACAACACCGAGCGCGGCAAGAACGTACGTCAGGACATGCTCATTTGGTCTGACTACCTGCGCGATTTGATCAAGCTGAACCCGGATAACTTCCGCGTCTTCGGCCCTGACGAAACCATGTCCAACCGCCTGTACGGTCTCTTCGACACGACGAACCGTCAGTGGTTAGAACACATTTCGGATAACGGCTCTGACGAGGACATGAACGCGTCCGGTCGCATCATCGATTCCCAGCTGTCTGAGCACCAGGCAGAAGGCTTCCTTGAAGGCTACACCCTGACCGGCCGCCACGGCGTGTTCACGTCCTACGAG
>NZ_AYZJ01000102.1:0-4171 GCF_001436615.1 Lacticaseibacillus camelliae DSM 22697 = JCM 13995 | reverse complement strand
TGACGCATCTGGCCGAAAAGAAAGGCGAATTCATTCGTGAGTATCTGCCGGCCGACACCAACTCTCTGCTGGCCATCTCCCCGAAGGTCTTTAGCAGTGAGAACACCATCAACCTGCTCATTACCTCCAAGCAGCCGCGGCCGCAGTTCTACTCCATCGAAGAAGCCACAGTGCTGGCCAACAACGGCCTGAAGCGCATCGACTGGGCCTCAAACGACGATGGCGTTGAACCGGATGTCGTGCTGGCCGCAGCCGGCACCGAGCCGAACATGGAAAGTCTCGCTGCCATCAACCTGCTGCACGATCAGTTCCCTGACCTCAAGATCCGGTTCATCAACGTGCTGGACCTGTTGAAGCTGAAGAAGGACGATCCGCGCGGCCTGAGCGACGAAGAATTCGACGCGTACTTCACCAAGGACAAGCCAGTATTCTTCCAGTTCCACGGCTTTGAAGACTTGATCAAGGACATTTTCTTCGATCGTCACAACCACAATCTGTTTGTTCACGGCTACCGTGAGGAAGGCGCCATCACGACACCGTTCGACATGCGGGTCCTGAACCAGCTCGACCGGTTCCACTTGGCCAAGGACGTCGTTGAACACGTCCCAGGTTACGCGGAAAAGGGCGCGGCCTTCGTTCAGAAGATGGACGACACCCTGCAGTATCACTACGATTACATCCGCGACACCGGTGAAGACATCCCAGAAGTCCAAAACTGGGTCTGGAAGCCGATCAAGTAGAGAAGGGAAGGTTACAAGCATGGAAATTGTACCTTCAATCTTAAGTGCCAATTTTGGCCATGTTACCAGAGACGTGTTGGCTGTGACAGAAGCCGGAGCGAAGACGATTCATATTGACGTCATGGATGGCGCGTTTGTGCCAAACCTGAGTTATGGGCCGCAAATCGTGGCAGCTCTGCGAAAGGAGACAAATGCGAAGCTTGAGGTTCACCTGATGGTTCAAAATCCCGAGAATCTGGTCCAGGCCTTCATCGATGCGGGCGCTGACTCAATTCTGGTGCACGTGGAAGCCACGCAGCACATCCACCGCGCGCTAAGCCTGATCAAAGCGGCCGGCAAAGAAGCCGGGGTCGTCATCAACCCGGGCACGAGCGTCTCGACAATCACCCCGCTGCTCAGAATGGTCGACCAGGTGCTGGTCATGACCGTTGATCCTGGCTTTGGGGGTCAAAAGTTCCTGCCGGAGACGACGGCCAAACTAGATCTATTGAGAGAACTCAGAGGGAAGACTGACGGCTACGATTACAAGCTGGAAGTTGATGGCGGTGTCAACGAAGCGACAATGCCCGAGGTACAGAATCACGGTGTTGACTTGGCAGTCGCAGGTTCTGCCGTTTTTGACGGGATCGATGCAAAGAAGAACTTTCAGAAGCTGGCCGAAGAGGCCGGCTAGGGAGGAATACTGGCATGGAGTTGAATCAATACATTGACCATACATTGTTGAAACCAGAGGCGACTGAAGACCAGGTCGACAGGGTGGTCCAGGAGGCCATTGAGAACCACTTCAAGACAGTTATGGTAAACCCGTACTGGGTCGAGCACGTTCACGATAAGCTGAGAACGACGTCGGTGGGCACGGCGACCGTCATTGGGTTTCCGCTGGGGGCCAACACCACTTTTATTAAGCTGGAAGAAGCCAAACGCGCCATTGCGGATGGCGCCGACGAACTGGATATGGTCATGAATATTGGTGAGCTTAAGGCCCGTCACTATGAGGCAGTGCTTGGTGAAATTGAACAATTGGCGGATCTGGCCCGCACCAACGGTAAAATCCTGAAGGTCATTATCGAGACCGCCTTACTGACTGATGATGAAATCGTCAAGGCCAGTGAACTTGTTGCGGACGGTGGTGCAGATTTCGTCAAGACCTCCACCGGATTTTCCACGCGCGGCGCGGCCGTGCACGACGTTGAGTTGATGCACAAGGCTGTAAACGGCCGGATCCAGGTCAAAGCCGCTGGCGGGATCCATACCGCGGAAGAAGCAGAAGCAATGATCAAAGCCGGGGCAACGCGATTGGGCGTCAGCGCCAGCATGAAGATCATTGGTAAAGCATAGTTCGGGTTAGGAGGGCAAGTATGAGTCAAGACGAATTGAAAAAAATGGCCGGGAAATGGGCATCTAAGTACATTGAGGACGACATGACAGTCGGTCTTGGTACGGGGACGACCGTGAAGTTCTTGGTCGATGCGGTGGCGGAACGATTGAACAATAAGACGCTGAAGGGTATCCGCGCCGTTTGTACCAGCAGCCGGACCGCCAACCAGGCGAAAGGCCTGGGCATTCCGGTCGTCGATCTCAACGACGTCAGCCACATTGATTTGTGCATCGACGGGGCCGATGAAGTTGACGAACATTTCCAGGGAATCAAAGGCGGCGGCGGTGCCCAAACCTTGGAGAAAATGGTGGCGACGAACAGTCTGCGAAACATTTGGATCGTTGATGCGTCCAAGATGGTCAAGCAACTAGGGACTTTTCCGCTGCCCACGGAAGTCATTCCGTTTGGCTGTGAACGGGTCTTCACTAAGTTGAAATGGGCTGGACTCGAGCCAAAGTTCAGATTGGATGATGCAGGCAAGCGGTTCGTCACGCATAATGGGAACTACATTATTGACTTGCACCTCGGCCGAATCGATCATCCGCATAAACTGGCTCAGTATCTGGACCGCCAGGTGGGTATCCTGGAGCATGGGCTCTTCTTGGACATTGTCGACGAGGTCGTTGTCGGCACTAATGACGGCGTTCGTGAGTACAAGGCACTGCGCTAGGGCTACAGCGCTAGTCGAAGACGGAAAAGTAACGCGCTAGTGCAAACTAAGATGCTGATTTATGGCACGTTTTCGGCTACATTAGTCTTAATCATCAGATACGCAAAAAGGCAGCAGGTCGCATGACTTGCTGCCTTCTGTGTGTCTGGTTCACCTAGGTAATGTTCTGTTCAAAGCATTTCTGGTTTAATCGATTTGCTGATAGAGCGGCGGGGGCTGTTTGAACTATTAAAGCGGTTTCTGAATAGTGGGCGACTGCTTAACCAGTTCGACAGCATTGTTACCCAGCACATATCAAATTTCCTTGAAGGACTTTCTTCAGCGTGGATCGGGGGGATGGTACTTACAGTGAAGTAAGTGCCATCCTCCTTATAGCCTGAGCGCGTTAAAAGATAACTGTTATTGCTTATGTGTTCTATCCATGAGAATGATTGAGAGACTTTAGAAAACCCATCATGCTTTAATAAATATATATGAACTTTTGGGACGGTAGTTCATTAAAATGCAGATTTGTGAGGCTCATCCTGACAATATTCAGTTGATCATGATCAGAAAATGGGCTCGGAATAGAGTCACTTTAGTCAATAATGGAATAACAAAGTGCTTCCCAAAAGCTCTTTTAATAGTCGGCTGCGAAATCGGTTTAAGGCATATGAAGAGATTGACTAGGAACCACAAGTAGACGGGAAAACATTAGTGGCTGATAATTTTTCGAAAGGGTCATGAAATGTTATTGGAACAGATGTGCAGAGGGGGCTTGGTATTTGTGGTAGAGATTCGGACTTTAACACTGACTGAACGTAGCAGGATTTGGGCCGAAATGTCGGCGCAACAACGTCAGGCGTATGAGATGTCTATGACATATAGAATTAGTGATCGAGTCCTTAATCGGATTTTTCAGGGCTCATCTGCTTGGCGCCTCATCGCTGTTAATATTGACTATGATTGGGATCTTCGAAAACGCGGGAGAGCTTTTAGTCCGGCACTTTTTTGTGAATGCGGTCGACCATTACGGTATCAGTTTGAGCTTGTGTCTGTTAGTAGTTCCAATAAGCGAATTCTACTTGGGTCAACACATTTTGCGGAAGTGTTGGGAATCTCACCAAAAGTTGCGCGAGAAGTAGCAAAGCACCTGAACCAGATTCAGAGCTTAATGGATGAAGTCCTGATTAGGTACCGTGCAGGAGAAAGGTTCCCCAAACAATTTGTATCTGGCATTGAAGATGGGCTACTAAAATGTACGGACAAGAGTTTTGCACAGAGAATGCAGACGTATATGAGTGCGGATATGCCCATTACAGGAAATGCTAGGGAAAGATTAAATCGTTTACCTCAATTTTCAAGTCAAGTGCAACGATGATAACGAATCCTTGATAGTGGTCT
>NZ_AYZJ01000018.1:0-39159 GCF_001436615.1 Lacticaseibacillus camelliae DSM 22697 = JCM 13995 | reverse complement strand
GGTACGACCGGCGACAAGGGCGCAACCGGCGACAAGGGCGCAACCGGCGACAAGGGTACGACTGGCGACAAAGGCACGACCGGCGACAATGGCTTACCAAGTAATGCTAGTCAAGTTGGTATACCTGCCGATGGTATTCGTGAGTACACGATTAGCGTCGTAGCAGAACCGGTTTACCAGGAGTCAGAGTCTAAAGACCCAACAGGTGATCCAACCGGCGATCCAACTGGGAATCCTAAAGGCGATCCAACCGGTGACCCAACTGGGAATCCTACAGGTGATCCAACCGGTGACCCAACTGGGAATCCTACAGGGGATCCAACAGGGGATCCAACTGGGAATCCTACAGGTGATCCAACAGGGGATCCAACTGGGAATCCTACAGGTGACCCAACTGGGAATCCTACAGGCGATCCAACAGGCGATCCAACAGGTGACCCAACAGGTGATCCAACTGGGAATCCTACAGGTGATCCAACAGGTGATTTGACAGGTACGCCGAATGTCTCGACACATGCTGTGCCGAGTGGAGATGCCTCTCGAGGGTCAGAGGGCAACTCAACAATCCTGACTGAGGGTCCTGCCTCACTTCCAGGCGTTGGTCAAAAAGAATCGTATGCACTTGGCAACGGGGGCATTTCCGGTTCACAGACTTTACCAAAGACTGGCGAAACAGAGAATGGAAACATTGTTCTTGCGGGTGTTGGCTTAACGGTTTTGGACGCTTTGGCAGCATTCGAGTTAGCCAAGAAACGCCGCAACGCAAAAGACGATAGGCTGTACTAAGTTTAATAAATGCGAGCCTTGAACAAGCTGGTTGCCTCGGTTAATCTGGGGTGGTCAGCTTGTTCTCTATGTATGGTGAAGAGGTAATTACAGATGAAAAAGGTTTCGATTATTATTCCTTATCATAGTGAAACATACGCGCAAATTAGGCGTGCTTTTGCCAGTGTCACAATGCAAGTAGGGGTTTCATTTAACGATATTGAGGTTTTGCTAGTGGGTGATGGCGTGGCCCCGTTACCCAATGCACTTTTTCCCTCCCCCAAAGATTTATTGGTGCGGCAGCTCAATTACGAACCAAGTCGCGGCGCAGGGGTAGCCCGGCAAGCAGGCATTGACCACACCACAGGGCGTTACATTATGTTTATCGACGCTGACGATGAACTAATTGATGTGTTTGCGCTGAAGCATTTGATGGCGCCTATCTCGGTGCAAGATTATGACCTTGTGGTGGCGCGCTACACGAAGCAGCAACGAGGCCGCCAAGGCTTCAATTATGTGCTTTCTGCCAAACGTGACTGGAAGGCTGCGTACGGGAAGTTATACCAACGAGACTATCTCACACGCGTTGGGTTGCGATGGCACCCAGATTTACGTATTTTTGAGGATACCTATTTTGTCGGCTCTGCCTGCGAGCTTGCCCAGAATATCTATTATCTTGATCAATCGGTTTACGTCTGGTTATGGAATCCGAACTCAACAGTCCGTAAGAATGGCCACTCATTTGATCATCAATTGCACGTTTGGGCGCGCTCTAATCGCTACAGTTTGGCTGTACTACGTCAAAAAAAGCCGAGCGTCTGGCCAAGAGACTTCTATCGCTATATGGCCGATTTGTATTACCGCCAGAACCAGCACACCCCTGCTGACCCAGTGAAATTTGCCGAGGAGCAGACCGCGTTACTAGTGGAAAACCGAACACTTTGGACTAATGAGGGAGAACAGCAAATACGTGATCTTGTTGCTCGTTTTCGGCAGCCTGGCGAATCGTACGCTGGGCAGTCCGCGGACGGCCTCGATGAGTATATGAAAGATCAGGATCATCTCCTGCGGGAAGCGTTCCTCCGTGAGGTGCAAAATGACTAGTCCATGGTTAAGTTTGATCATTCCATATAACTTGAATTATGGAACGGATTTTGAACGTGCACTGTCTTCTGTCTTTACACAGATAGGTGTAGACTTAAACCAACTCGAAGTAATCGCTGTCAATGATGGCGGGCCAGCGTTGAGTGAAGGTATCACGGAGCGGTGGCCGCTTCGTGAATATCTAATGACGGAGAGCAGGGGTGCCGGTGTTGCCCGCCAAACGGGGCTGAATCACGCCCATGGGGCATATGCAATGTTTTTGGATGCAGACGACATGCTGGCCAGCCCGATTGTTCTTCATGATTTTTTTAAGGCCAGTCGGGCGTCTCCGGACGTGATTGTCGCGCCGTTTTGGGGCGAGTCAAGGGCTGGTGAGGGCGTAGACTATACGCTTCACGCCGCCTCCGACCACTCGGCGGTGTACGCTAAAGCATTTCGCATGGGTTATTTGAAAAGAATAGGCTTAACCTTTCACCCTTCGCTTCGAGTTTACGAAGATGTTTACTTTACTAGCCTGGCTTTGGATTTGACTACTAGCATCACTCGGTTGACTCGGCCGGCATATGTCTGGCGCTTAAATTGGCAATCTACAGGCCGCCGAGATCATTTTTCGATGGCATTCAATGATGCCGCATGGCTGCAATCTGGACGCTATCGGCTTCAGTTCATACAGTCCCATGCGGCTGATCGCTGGGGACATGACTTCTATGAGCTGATCAGCGGCCTTTATGTCCACGCAAAAAAGTATCCGCCGAGTGATTTAGCTGCGTTGAAGGATGAGGTGCGCAAGTTGATGGCAGAGAATCGCCAGTGGTGGCAGCTTCATGATGCACATGCACTGGTCCGCCGCCTTGCAATCGATAAGGCACAAGCACAGAACCTTAAATCATCTGATATTGACGATTATCTAGACTTTTTGGAGGAGCAGACATGAACAAGACGTTGAGCATCATCATTGCCATCGAATCAGCGAATGTAGAGGACCTAGTGGTACCACTTTCGTCGATCAACAATCAGCTGGGCGTAGATTTTAGCCAAGTTGAGGTCCTACTGATTGATAACGGTCGCTATCAGCTAGATGATTTGGAGCCCCTGCGCGTCTTCAATCACCTAAAGTTTCGGTACATTAAACCGGCGAAAATCTGGTCCTGGCCATTTGCTTTTGAGCAGGGCGTGATGCTGGCTACGGGCACTTATGTGGCCTTCATGGGGCCTAATATGCAGTTCAATTCGATTGATGTACTCCAACAGTTCTTTGCCACGGCGTCGGCGCATCCTGAAGCCCAGGTGGTCTCTGGACTGTTGATGCACCAGGAAATGAACCCAGATCGCAGCTTTAGCTATCGGGTCGAGTCTGCCTCACACTTTCTGGGTGGTCGCTTCATCAACCGCGCATTGATGATGCAAAGTCAGATCAAATTTGAAGACTTTGGCGCGTACACTGAGACACTCGTTGCGCAGCTGATCGATGCCGTCGCCCAATCGGCACTAAGCTTGGACAGCGCGGTGACTGTGCAGTTTCTTGGCCGAACGGTTTCGGATGTAGTGTTGCACCCGGCTCCTGAAAAACTGCAGCTGGATTGGATTCGTATGATGACGCGCTACTTGTTCAGATTGCGAACGCTTGCGCCAGAGCATTATATTCAGGCCCTTGCCACTACCATCGTTCGTTTCTATTCTCAGGCCGGACATGATTCAGCCATGGTGGCGCAGATGGCTGAACTAACCGCTCAGAATGCCCCTGAATGGCCGCAAGTGCTTGCTTTCGTCAACAAACAGCGCGACCAGGATCAAGCGCCGGCAGCACCCTGGAACGCCGAACCATCAGCCTTTTCGAATTACTTGCAGCGGGTGTCGCCTTTAAGGGCATAGACTGAAACAAAAAACAGCCACATTGCCTGGAGGCAACGGAACGATAGGCAATTATATCCTGGAGGGTCGTATGTTCTACTTTATTGGTAACACGCTGGGTACTCAGATCACTGGGATAGAAAGCGCTCAGCTCAAAAGACTGAAACTTTTTGCTCAATTTGGCGAGCCGGCAAAACTTGTCACTGCAGACAGGCAGATGAATCGTGCAGAAACGGCGGTAAAATATGGCCTAAACGCCTCTAGTTACGTGAATTTGCTCGACTTTGTTTGTGGAATCCCCTTTGACTACCATGCACGCGTCACGTTGGCCAGTTTGGGGGTGGCTTCCCCTCATGTCCGTCGCAGGCTGAGTCCCAACGAGGTCGACTATTACGATGGTAATCAACTGGTGGAAACCATTTATCACAAATCACTGTCGGAACAGGTTCAACTGATCCGCTATTACGATGCCAAAGGACGCTACCGCATCGAAGAAGAATTTGATTCAAGAGGATTCGTTGGGGTTCGCCGCTTTTACGATGAGAACCAGCAGATGACTCACCGTGATTATCTTTCGCCGGCTGGGCGATTGTGTTTACGTGTGTTCATAAGTAATTCCCGGGATTCGTCTATTGCGGCCATTCAGGTCTTTGAACCGGACGGACGACTCATTCAACTCAGCGGGGAACAGACGCTGCGACGTTACTTTTTCGACAAGCTCAATCTGACAACAGAACGAAATGTTTTTGTCTCTGACCGAACGCGAAAGAATGGGTGGGCGTTGGAGCACATGACGACCAATGCGTTCAAGCTTTTTCACCTGCATAATGTGCATGCCCAAAATCTTCGCAGTGACCCGGCCTCCACGCGCTGGAATGAAAGTTACCGTCAAGCACTCAACAATTTAGATTTATGGCAAGGCGGCATCGTGTTGACTGATCAGCAACTGGCCGATGTGACCCGCACTTTGCCAAGATCTAAATTCTTCAAGGTTCCGGCCGTGGTGATTACCCAAGAAAGATTGAGTGCTCCGCATGTTTCGTTGAAGCAGCGGACCCCTGGCAAGATCGTTGCGGTGGCGAGAATTGATCGGCAGAAAAATCTCGAGGAATTGGTGCAGATTATTGCGCTGATTCATCAACAGCGGGCGGATGTCACCTTGGATATCTGGGGCTTGGTTCAAGACCGAGACTATCAAGCGAAAATCGAGTTTTTGATTCAACAATTGCACTTGACGCAGGTCGTCAAAATGCGGGGGTTCTCAGATAATATTGGGCAGGCCTATGACCAAGCGCAGCTGATGATTCTCACAAGCCGGGTTGAGGGGACGGTACTGGCTCTGGCGGAGGCACAATCACACGGCGTTCCTGTTATCTCATACGATTTCAAGTACGGGCCGCGTGAGTTTATTATCCCCGGAGAAAATGGTGCCATTGTCCCAGTGGGGGCCCGTCAAAATGCCGCTGAGCTGGCCCTGACGTGGCTCAACGACGCGGCAACTTGGCAGCAATATTCTGAGGGGGCCTACCGGGATTCTCGGCGTTATGATGCTGAGACGGTATTTGGCTACTGGCGGCACGTGAAAACACAATCCGCAATCTTTTACGGAAAGGAATAAGGCCGAGAGATGGATTATTTTGTCGAAACGACGCTCGATTCACCAGCTGAGCCAAGCGAGAAGGCTGCATTGGCGCGCCTTGATGTTTTCAACGCCTTGCACCGGTACGCTAGGCTTTACCTGACTGACTATTCCCCTGTTTGGGCTGGTATTGTGCCCGACAGTCAACGCAATCGCGTGACGGGGTTGTTCGATCAGGTCCAGCAGGCCGCTGCAGTCGCACCCAGACTGTTTTCCTTGCAGAACCTGGATGGCGTGCTCGGTCTTTATGATCGGCGGACTGCTTCGGCACAAAGACGTCTATATGAGTATACGGATGGCGATAGGGTGATTGCCGGCGTGCATCTTTTTGAAAATGGCGGTGTGGACACAGTGACTTTTGTGGGGACTGGCGGGGCCACACTGGAAGTTGATCAGTACGATGCCCGTGGTTTTCTATCGCGCCGACAGGTTCGTTATGCCAATCGGCTGGTAGCTGAAGAGTATCTCACTCCGCACGGTGAGGTGAGACTCGAGCTCACTTATGGCGCTACGGGTAGAGTTGAATTGGTCCGCGAGCCTGACAGTGGGGAGACTTTTTCAACCTTCCGAACCTGGCAGCGCCATCGCTGCGAGCAGGCGCTACGGAGCGCAGAAAACATAGTGTCTAGTGAGCAGATCGCGCTTGATTTGTTAAAGAATATTTCAGTGCGGAAGTTCTATTACCAGCCGGGGCAACTTGGCTGGGTTCGAAAGAGCCCTAGCCAGGCAAAAAGTCGCGTGGTCATTGACGAGTTCAGTGAGGAGCAGGAAACCATTATAACCGAGTGGGCGAAGGCACTTGGGTAATCGTCAAGAATCACGCGAGGGCTTTGGTGAGTTGGCCCAAGATGTTGTGAATGAAATGGGTTACTGCTTCATTGGGCATTTGTTGTCCGGACTATCAGTTAGGTGTTCCAGCAATTGGAGGTCACGCGAATGGTTGCGTATTTTGTCACCGGTATCTTGAAGAATCCCCCTTCAGCCCTTGACGAGGTGCTGTATGAACGGGTCAAAGTCTTTTCCAGTCTGGGCATTCAGGCAAAAATCGTCGCGGTTGGGTATGCCCCTGAATGGCTAGAGGCAGCGCAGACCTGTGGGGTCGCCGAAGGGCAGGTCATTGCGGTCTTTGATCGGCTGCAGGAGGTAGGAAATCTGCCAATTCAGCCCCTGCGGCTCGCTGATTATCATGAGTTGGATGATGCCGATCGGCAAGCACGTGATGGTCGATTGACGTATCTAAAGGATGGTCGGCGGTACGCAACGGTCGACCTCGGCGACGGTGACGAGGTTCGCGTAGTGAATTTCTATGACGCTGCCGATCAAGTTGAACGGTCTGAGATTTATGATCCACGAGGGTTTAAGAGCCAAGTCCTGCGGTATACCAGCAAACGGTTGGACGAAGTAGACTATCTGACGCCGGCAGGCAACATTGCAATCGTTCAGGAATTCGGGGAGATTGTGCGCACCAGCGTTTTGGCTAGGCAACAAAGTTATGATAGTTTCGATGATTTTGCGACTGCCATGTTAATGGCATTTGTCCGCTCGGGAGACTTGGTTGTGGCCGAGCAGCCTGAGTATCAGGCCATTGTTGCGCAGCTACCGGTGACGATCCAACGTGGTTATGATTTAGCGGATGCTGCGATGGCGGTTACGCCACAGCCGACGGATCTAGTGTTAACGCGACAATTCCGACCAAACTTTCCGCAGGCCAAAGTGTTTGATGAAGGGGCGGCCGACGCACAGCTTCAAAAAGGCTGGCGGCGGTTGCTGACTGGACTCGGTATTTTGGCCAGTCAGTGATGGCGGCGATCGGCCGGGCTGTTGACCAGGCACGCTCGTTATTTGTGGGCGTGGTGCCATGCGCGTTTGCGTCTGACTAACAGGCGCAGGGGGAAAACGCGACTTGGCACAGTATTTCAAAATAGTGCAGTATTTATAAACAGGGCATTGGTGGGGAGTAAATCATGAGAGTGACGAAAAATGTGCTTGCGCGCACAGGCCTGTACGCGCTGGTAGCCTTGATCGCGGCGGGAATCGCAATTATCGGGTTAAAGTTGAATGGAATTGCACCTTTTGGGCCGCATACGATTCTGCGAATGGACATGAATCAGCAGTACGTCAGCTATTTCAGTTACCTGAAGCGCAATTTTGGCGACTGGCAGCATTTTCTGTACTCAAACAATATGACGCTTGGCGGCAACATGTTTGGGCTGATGACTTACTATCTGATGAGCCCATTTAATATCATTATTTTCATGTTTCCATACTCGCAGTTGCCGATTGCGCTCGCTTGGATCGCCGTGGCTAAAAATGCGGCCGCATCAGTGTCTATGCTTGTCTTAGTTCGTTACTTCATTCGCCGCTATCAGCTGCAGGTGGGTGTGCCACTGCAGATTTTACTGGCGATATCCTGGGGCTTTTCCGGCTGGATGCTGCACTTTTCAATGGATCTGATGTGGCAGGATACGGTCATTTTGCTGCCATTAGTGGTTCTCGGTGTGGAGCGCTACATTGAGCATACTCGCTGGGCATTCTACGCTGTGATGCTCGGTCTGTCTTTAATCATCAACTACTACATCGGCTACATGGTCGCGCTGTTCCTCGTTCACTATTTTATTCTCAGAATGGTGATTGAGTGGCGTATTCACAATTGGACGTTCAAGCGGATTATGTTGAAGTTAGGCTACTTTGGGGCAATTTCGCTCGTCACGGTCGGATTGGCCTGGGTCGTGATCTGGCCAACGCTGAAGACGCTGCAAGGGGTAAAAGGCACTCATCCCTACCATTTTAATTTCAATAATAGCTGGGTCCTCGATCGCCTCTTTAACAACTTTTTTAACATGACCTACACGAAGTACAGTTGGAACGCCTCTGCGCCGATGATATACACTGGCGTAATCGTGATGGGGTTACTGCTGGCTTTCCTGTGTGCCAAGCAGATACCAGGGGTGATCAGAGCAGCGACTGCTGGGATTCTCCTTCTATTAATTGCCGAGTCGTATTTTGATGGCACAAACGCTGCCTGGCATGGTTTTAACGAGCCAATTGGGTTTCTTCAGCGGTGGTCCTTTGTGTTTTCCTTCCTCTTCATTCTGATTGCGCTGTTTGTCTTAGGAATGATGCGACTGAGTAAGGTAGCCACGCGGCGTGTCTTCTTGGTCACTGTGCTCATCGGGGTCATGGTGGCGTTCAGGCAGCTAAGAATATTTGGCAAGATGGGAGATTACGGGTCTAATCAGTTTACTTCGTTGACGTTTACTTACAATGTCGGTGCAATGATTGCCGCGGCCTTAGCCTTGACACTCTATTTTTCTTTTCCTAAGTGGCGCCGCGTCACCGGATTGTTGGTTGCGGTCATTGGGCTGAGCGATCTGGCAGTGGCGACGGTGTGGAGCTATGGCCATCAGCAACCTTATTTCAACATGGCCAGGTATTCAACCGAGGTGCGTCACACGAATGCTGCGGTGGCGTGGATTCAAAAACATGATTCCAGTGACTTTTATCGTATGGAACTGAATTATCAACGTTCCCGGAGTGATCCAATGGAGTTCGGTTTCAATGGGCTGACTCATTTTAGTTCGAGCCAGCCCCGGGCAATCGACTATTTGATGCAGGAGATGGGTTATCTGCACAGCTCTCCTTGGACCTCCTATAATGGCGGTTCCACCCGGGCGGCTGACGATTTCTTCGGCATCAGGTATCTGGTTGAGGGCCCTTCAGGGGTCACCAACCGGGGCAGTAAGCTGGTGACTCAGGGACTGAAGAAACTTAAAACACTCAATGGGTATACGATCTACGAGAACCCCGCGGCGCAGCACATGGGCGTTGTGGCGCCGGATAAGACAACCCGCAAGCCCTCGTGGTCGACTTACTTGTATATGGCCAATGCATACAATATCAGTTACGTCTATCGTGATATTACGGGAATCAAAGGCCTATATTTAAACCGCGGCGGGGTGAAAGAAACTGAGCGGAATCTAAAATCGCGGACTGTCGCGTTTACGATTCCTGGTGGAGGTATGAATCACCCGCTTTATCTTCAACTAGTGACTGATTCCCTTTACACGCTGTTGCCAGAGTCTGATCCTGATATTGATGTGTATGTGGATGGCCGGCGGGTCACCACGGATGGCACGGAAAATGAGAACGCGGTCATTCCGCTGGGCGCGTTTCCAGTCAATCAAACCTTAAAAGTGCAACTAAAGGTCCACGACTTTACGATGGTTGAGAAAAAAAAGGCGCATAAGAAAATCACGCATTTGCCTAAATATAACGTCAACGTGGGCTACGGCGAGGTATTTAAGGCTGTACAAAAAAAGATGGCCACTCAGCCGGTAGCCATGCACCGGCTGACGACGACCCACTGGGATGGTTCCGTCACGGCTGCTGCCGCGCATCAATCGCTGATCATGACCCTGCCTTATGACACCGGGTGGCAGGTCACAGTCGACGGGAAGCCTGTGAAGGCACACAAGTACCTGGAAATGATGAAAATTAATCTGAATTCTGCAGGGAAACACCACGTCGACTTAGTTTATGATTTTCCTCAGTTGCGTCAGGGCCTGAAGGTTAGCCTGGCCGCTGGGGTCGGTCTGATTATTTTGCTGATCGTCCAGGCGTTCACGGTTTGGGGATGGCGTATCCGCAATCGGCGTTTGGAACGGGTGGCAGCAGCCAATGCGCCTTTGTTTGATCCACATCACTTCGATTATCGGTAGGAGGGCATCATGGGTATTTTTCATCAAAAATCAGCGTTCAAAGAGACCGCCAACTTTCCGGATTATTACTTTCTTGATCGCATCGCGCCGACTATTTCTGCCGACCGCGCGGCGCATCTGATGGCAGTGAAGGCAGTCCTTGGCGACAAACAGATTCCAGTCTTATCTGGCGGCTTAGATCCGCGGGCGGAGGATAATTTTGAGATTTATCGGGATAAAGGTCACTTTTTTGCGGACAGCGCAGTGCACGAGAATTTTTTTGCGGAACTGCATGGACACGCTCGCACTAAAGGGCTTGAGATGACCGCCCTACCGCTCAACGGTTACCTCGGCGAGTTGGAGCCTTACGAGGATTATGGCGCGTAGTGCCACTGTGTATAATAATCGCCAAAATCAACCAGTTTATCGGGTTGACCGAGACGAGGCTGGGACGGTGACCGCCATCAATTATTACGCCGATGGGAAACCTGTCCGCGTTGACACGTACGATCACCACCACTGCCTGCTGATGTCCGAACAGTTCGGGGCCGTTGCTAATGCCACGCAGAGCGATGTGGCGGTGGATGCCGCAAGTGTCCACAGTCTTATGAGTCGGACCCTGTATTCCGAGGAAGGACGGCCTGTATTTTCGCAGACGTATTCACCGGCGCAGCTGTGGTTACTTGACGAACACGCCGTTCCAATTCGCCTTTTTAATACTGAAGCCGCGATGATGGCCTGGTGGCTCACCGACCATGTGGATAAGCACAATCGAATCTATCTGGCGGCGGATAACAGCATTTTTGATCAGCTTGCAGGGTATGACAAGCTCCGGGTGCACCTAGTCCCAATCGTTCAAGATCAAATCGAAATTTCCAAGTTGTCAGGAAGCCCATTTCCTGAAATCATCGTCAATGAGTTGTTAAAGCCCGACAGCTATGCGCAGTTTGCCGATAAAGTCACTACCATGCCCAGTTGGCGGGCGTTTAAGAAAAATCGTGGCTGGTCCGTCTTTCGAAGGTATTGAGATGTTTGGGTCATTTGGGGCGAACTCACACTGCGTATAGTCATCTGCGCAGTGTGAGTTTGGTATGTATATGAGCGGAATGGACGGGGCTCTGTAGTGCACATGAGCGCCCGCGTGGTTTTTGGCGCTGATGGTTTGCGATTAGCGATTCTGGAGAAGTAAGAGTAGGGGTGAGGAATATGGAGAGATTACTGCTTGCAGTGCCATGCTACAACGAAGCAGATAACGTTGAGGAATTATATCAGCGAGTGGTGACTGATATCGATTTTGCCGGATTGGGGCTGGCACACGAGGTCTTGTTTATCAATGATGGCAGCACGGATCAGACTGGTGAGATTATCAAAGCGTTGGCGCACAAACATGAGGACGTCTCGTATATATCGCTGTCCCGCAATTATGGGAAAGAGACGGCGATGGTGGCGGCCTTTGATTATTTTCATCACGATGCCATGATCATGATGGATGCGGACCTGCAGCACCCGCCGGTATTAGTTAACGATATGATCAAGCTTTGGCGATTGGGCTACGAGGATGTGTACGCAAAGCGTAATAAGCGTGAAGGTGAAAGTTGGTTCAAAATCAAGACTTCGCAGTGGTTCTATCGCCTGTTGGGGGCAATCTCCCGGACCCCGGTAACACCGGATGCCGGTGATTTTCGCTTGCTGGATAAAAAGGTGGTGGTAGCACTGAGGGCGCTTCGTGAATCGCAGCGGTACACCAAAGGTCTGTACAACGTGGTGGGGTTTCGCAAAGTCGCAATCGACTTTGACGCGGCGCCTCGGTTGCACGGCAAGTCGAAGTGGAGCCTCTTTAACTTGATCAATTTAGCATCTGAGGGGGTCACTTCTTATACGACCGCGCCACTTCGGTTGTCCACCTTTCTGGGTTTTATCGTGTCGGGCTTTGCATTTCTTTACATGATCTATTTATTTGTGAAGACCATTATTGTTGGCCCGACTCAGTCAGGGTTCCCTACCATCGTGATTTTGATTCTTTTCCTTGGTGGATGTATCTTGATTTCTAATGGGATTCTTGGCGAGTACTTGGCGCGAGTGTTCATGGAGTCGAAGAATCGGCCACTGTATTTTGTTGAAGAAAAGAAGACCAACGATGAGCAGCGGGACTCATCACGGTGATACTGGGCTCGGCGGTTTGATTGATGAGGATAGAGTGCGAGCAGATTTCAGCTAGACTAGGCGAGGAGAAATAAAGTGAAACACTTTGTATTACAAGGGCAAGCATGGCTCAAGAAGCGACGATTGTGGGACGTCGTGACCTATATTTTCTTTGGTGGGCTCACCACCGTAGTCAACATTGTGACGTTTGCTGTCGCGATTCATGCGGGTATGCATTGGTGGATCGCCAATTTTATTGCGTGGGTCTTATCAGTTGCTTTCGCGTTCGTGACCAATAAGCTCGGGGTTTTCAATTCCCATACAGCAAGCGTGCGAGAGCTGATTTGGGAGGCGACTAAGTTTGTCTTTGCGCGCGTGGTCAGTCTGGGCATCGATTACGGCTTTATGGCGCTGTTTATCACCTGGTTAAAACTTGGGGAAGGCCTTGCTAAAGTGCTGACGCAATTTGCAATTGTGGTCGCCAATTATGCGTTCAGTAAGTTCATTATTTTCAAAAATAAACCTGCGGCAAAGGCGTGAATTATCTCCAATCACGTGAGACTGAAAGTAAATTTTTGCTGAGAGCGTCCAACGAGTTAGTAACCTGAAAGTATCAGGCCCTTTTAGAAATCACCCTCAAATTGGTGTACAATGATTGTACTCACAACTGATTTACGGAGCTGAGTTGCTCCTAGGTTGCAGTTTCGAGAATCAACGAAAGAAGGCAATTCAATGCCAGCATTAACTATTGCAGGACGCACCTATTCGCAGTTGCCAATTCCAGAAAATTATCAGGTCGTGGAGGACCAGCTGGTGCCGCGTGATGGCGAAAGTGTCCACATGCGGCGTTACCAGCCGAAGGAGTTACCCCAAGAAGCGATTGGCCGCGAGCACATCACCGTGGTGTATCGCGACGATGGGTTCCTTTATACGTACAATGCGCTGACCCAGCCGCTGACTGGGGCGCTTCCCTGCTTGGACGCAGCGTGGGACCACGCGGAGAAAATCTGGCAGGATGTCAACCCGGACTACCGCCAGCAGCTGGAGCGCCTCCGCACGCTGGGAAATCAGACGCGAAGCTATACTAACGCTGCTGGTAAAAAGGTAACGATTCCGATTTTGTGGGCCAAGTACGCCAACAAAGTCGTTGAGGGCAGTTATGAATGGATCGGCCTTGGCCCGGGTAACACAGTAGTTGAGTTTGAGTGCCACAATCTGTGGGATTACGCCGCGGGCCGCGAGCAAACGGAAATGTGGTACTCTGACACTTGGATCCTTGCCCGGCGCGGCCTTGGTCCGCAGTTGCAGCCACCACTGGCGAAGGCCTAAGCCACTTGTTATCATATTAGAATCAACAAAAGACAGCTGTTTTCCTGATTGGGGAAACCAGCTGTCTTTTTGTCTGACGCGTGCAATCAGTCGGTAACGACCAGCGACTTAATGGCTTCGCGCTTGTCCATGGCCTGGTAGGCGGCCTCGATCTCATCTAACTTGAACGATTTAGTGAAGACTTTGCCGGGGTGAATTGTGCCATCGAGAACTGCCTTCAGTAGGAATTCCTTGTCGTAAGTGGTGACCGAAGCAATCCCGCCAGTCACGGTGATATTCCGTGAGAAGACGGGCTTTAGATCCATCGCGGAGTTGTGCGGAATGCCGACGCGGCCAACGCGTGCGCCTGGCCGGCCAACCTTGAGGGCTGTGTCAACCGCCTGTTCGGTGCCGACACACTCCAAAACAGCATCGGCACCGACGCCGTTCGTGAGCGCCATGACTTTGGCCACGCCGTCGTCGCCGCGCTCAGGCACGATATCGGTGGCACCGAATTCAACGGCAAGCTTTTGGCGATCCTCGTGACGGCTCATGGCGATGATCCGCTTGGCGCCACGCATTTGCGCGGCGATGACGCCGCACAAGCCGACGGCGCCATCACCCACGACCACAACGGTGTCACCAGTGCCCACGGTGGCCATGCGCGCGGCGTGATAGCCGGTCGCCATGACGTCAGCCAGGCTGAGCAGTGACTTCAGCATGTCTTCGCTGTAGTCGCTTGGCTGGCCTGGAATTTTGACCAACGCCCACTCACCGTGTTGATAGCGCATGTACTCGGCCTGGGCGCCTTCGCTGAAGTTATCTCGATAGCTGAGGCAATTTGCGTCAAAGCCTGCGCGGCAGGCGGCACAGTGACCGCAGCCGTGAGTGAACGGCGCAATCACGAAATCGCCGGGCGTCACTGTGGTGATGGCGCTGCCGACTGCCTCGACCACGCCAATTGCTTCGTGGCCACCGTTTTGTGAGTGCTCTGGCACTTTATCGAGGCCGCGGTAGTCCCATAGATCAGAGCCGCAGACGCAAGTGCGGACAATGTGTAAGATCACGTCATCTGGTGCCTGAACTTCTGGTTTTGCCACGTCCTCAATGGCTACGTGACCGGGTTTGATAAAAATTGCATCTTTCATCAGCAAATACCTCCATCTTTTGGGTGTTCAAAGAGGCAACACCACTTCACGCTTATTATGCGCGTTATTGTTGCAGACCGCTAAGTCAAAAATGCGCGCTGCGAGGTCATGATGCAGACTGTTATGACATGTTTTAGTAAAACATAGCGTGGCTTTTGCGCCCGTACGCCGTGAAAATGTCCGCTCCCAGCAGGTGACTATCAGTTGGATCAGTTGAGCACAAGCAAACAGCGACTGCCAGGCACCAGTTGCTGATGCTTAGCAGTCGCTGCAACCGTCGTAGTGCTAGTTTTTTGTTGTTGGCCGGGGCTTTTGGCCGGTCAGTTCTTCCAGCGCCGCGTGCAGGCCGGCTTTTTGCTCGGCCGTGACAGTCGGGTAGGCCAAAGGCAAGGTGGCCAGGCGCGCGAGAATCAGTTTAGACACGATTAGCCGCCCAAACCACTTGTTGTCTGCGGGGATGATGTGCCAAGGGGCTTTTTTGGTTGCCGTGCCGGCGATGGCTTCCTGATAGGCCTGCTGGTAGTCGTCCCAGTAGCGGCGTTCGCGAATGTCGGCTTCCGAGAACTTCCAGTTTTTGTCAGGCTGCTCGATCCGGTCGAGGAACCGCTTCTTCTGCTCGCCTTTGCTCATGTGCAGAAAGAACTTTTCAATCACGATGCCGTCGCGGCTGGCCATGCTTTCCATGTGGCGAATATCCTTGTAGCGCCGTTTCCAGAGTTTTGGGGTGACATCTGCGACAGTGTCGATGTGGGGCAAGTGTTCGAGCAGCAGATTCTCGGGGTGCACCCGGTCGACGAGGACTTCTTCGTAATGCGACCGGTTGAAAATGGTGATGTTGCCAGCCTGGGGAAAGGCGACCCGCGTGCGCCACAGGTAGTCGTGCGCCAGTTCCTCAGGGGTAGGCTGCTTGAAAGACACAACGGTGGTGCCCTGCGGGTTCACGCCGGACATGACGTGGCGAATCATGCCATCCTTGCCCGCGGCATCCAGTCCCTGAAAAATCAGCAGCAGGCTGTATCGCTTTTGTGCGTAGAGTTTGCTTTGCGCTTGTGCGAGGTCGTCAACGTTTTGGGCGATTTCGGTCTGGATTTCAGCTTCACTGAGCCCCTGCTCAGTCTTCGGGATATCGGTGTCCCAGTCCTGAATCCTAAAGGGGCCAGTGCCATCGTACGTAAAATGCGTCAAATCAAGTTTCATGTTTGCCTCCTGCATTACTTACCGTCAGTCATCTCCCTTATTATAACTGGCCGGGTATGTTGCATGCCCGGCCGGTCCTTGGCGAGGCGAAATTTTTGCCGTGCGGCTTGATCCGGGTTAAACTGCAACTGTCGCTTGGGAGCTGCCGCCTGAGCGGCTGATCGATTTTGTCATTTCTGTTCCACTCCTCTTCATATTTGAGCCGTCTCCGCTTGGGTCAGCGGAGGCGGCTTTTTAAATGCCTGAGTTGTCTGTTTTACTAAAAAAGCGCGGAATATAGGCAGTAAACAAGTGTTCAAGAACCCGCCACAAGTCGGTAAGACAAGGGAGATATGCCGTGATAACGGCACGTAAAAGATTTCTCATTAAACTAAATTCCCAAAAATATTCTAGGTCCAGCCAATAATATTCTATGGTCCCGCGGCCCTGGCCCCTGTACACTGAGAATCAAGAAAGCGCATACAGGACGCGCTTAAAGGGAGGAAGTTACACCATGAAGAAGCAAAAAGCACTCGGAGCTTTGACTTTGGTTTTGGGGGCATCATTGCTGCTGGTCGCTTGCGGCTCTAAATCAGGCGGCGGCTCTGACAAGACGGTTGCAAACAAAGACAAACCAGTCGTCTTCTATAACCGGCAGCCATCGAACTCGAGCAACGGCAAACTGGATATGACGACCCTGAAGTTCAACAAAGACACGTACTATGTCGGCTTTGACGCCAAGCAAGGGGCCGAAGTTCAAGGCAAGATGGTCAAGGACTACATCACCAAGAATATTTCAACAATCGATCGCAATCATGATGGCATCATCGGGTATGTCCTCGCTATCGGCGACGTTGGCCACAACGACTCGATTGCCCGCACGCGCGGCGTTCGTGAGGCCTTAGGGACCGGCGTGAAGAAGAGCGGCGACATTAACTCTGCACCGGCCGGGATGAACACGGATGGCAAGTCCGGCATTGTTAAGGACAGCAAGCTGACCGTCGGCGGTAAGACATACACGATCCGCGAACTGGCTTCGCAGGAAATGAAGAATAACTCAGGCGCGACCTGGGATGCAGCGACCGCGGGTAACGCGATCGGGACCTGGTCCTCAAGTCTGGGCAACAAGATCGATGTTATCGCCTCTAATAACGACGGCATGGGCATGGCGATGTTCAACGCGTGGTCCAAGAAGAACAAAGTGCCAACCTTCGGCTACGATGCGAACTCTGACGCCGTTGCGGCGATTGGCGAAGGCTACGGCGGTACCGTTAGTCAGCACGCCGACGTGCAAGCTTACCTGACCCTGCGCGTGCTGCGCAACGCCCTGGACGGCGCCAAGAAGGGTGTCGGGATCGAAACAAAGGACAAGACGGGCAACGTTCTGGCCAAGGACACCTACGCATACCGCGCTAACGAGCGTTCCTACTACGCGATGAACGTGCCGGTCACAGCGGACAACTACAAGGATTTCATGAACCCAACCAAGACTTATCCGGATGCTTCCAAGCAGCTTTCGACCAAGACCTCACCGGAAAAGAAGGTATGGCTGGACATCTACAACTCTTCAGATAACTTCCTGGGTTCCACTTACCAGCCACTGCTGAAGAAGTACGCGAAACTGATGAACCTCAAAGTTGAATTTATCGGCGGCGACGGCCAGACCGAATCCAACATCACTAACCGGCTGGGCAACCCGAGCCAGTACGACGCCTTTGCGATCAACATGGTGAAGACTGACAACGGCTCCTCATACACGTCCATTCTGAGTCGGTAATTCCGCCTCTGCATCACTCGCAACTCCAGGGATCAGGGATCGCCCCGTGCTTCTCGCATTTCGGAGCCGCCCCGTTGCCTGGAGTTGTTTTATCAAAAAAATCAAGCAGGCGCTGGAAAGGAAGACGTATTATGCAGGATTCAACATTACTAACACCAGAAAAGCCAGTCATTGGCGATGATGTGATGCTGGCGATTCGTAACCTGAGCAAGTCATTTGGCCGCAACCGGGTCCTTCAACACATCGATATGGACGTGAAGAAGGGATCCGTGATGGGCCTGATGGGTGAAAACGGCGCCGGCAAGTCCACCATGATGAAGTGCCTTTTTGGGATCAAGACCCGGGATGAAGGCCAGTTTTACCTCGATGGTAAGGAGGTGTCCTTCGCCGGCCCCAAGGATGCCTTGGAAAACGGAATCGCGATGGTCCACCAGGAACTCAACCAGGCGCTGGACCGCAGCGTGCTCGACAATCTTTTTCTCGGGCGCTACCCAACGACCTCACTCGGGGTGATCAACGAGGCGCAGATGCGGCGCGAAGCCACGGAGCTCTTCCGGCGGCTGGGGATGACGGTCAACCTGACGCAGCCCATGCGCAAAATGAGTGTGTCACAGCGGCAGATGGTCGAGATTGCCAAGGCGATTTCCTACCATTCAAAGGTGATCGTGCTCGATGAGCCGACTTCCTCGCTGATGGACCGCGAAGTGGAAAAGCTGTTCGACATGGTGCGGATGCTGAAGAACCAGGGCATCTCGATCATCTTCATCTCGCACAAAATGGACGAAGTGTTCCAGATCTGCGATGAGGTGTCTGTGCTGCGTGATGGGCACTTGGTCATGACCAAGAACACGAAGGATACCAACCTGAACGAACTGATCAAGGCCATGGTTGGCCGGCCGTTGGATAACCGGTTCCCGCCGGTCGACAACAAAGTCGGCGACACGATTCTGTCGGTCCAGCACCTATCGACCAAGTACGCGCCGTATCTGCAGGACATCTCGTTTGACGTGGGGCGCGGTGAGATCTTTGGCCTTTACGGCTTGGTCGGCGCCGGGCGCACGGAATTGCTCGAAACCATTTTCGGGGTGCGGACACGCGCGGCGGGTCGCGTGTACTTCAACGGCAAACTGTCTAACTTCAATTCGGCCAGAGACGCGATGGAGCATTGGTTCGCGATGATCACTGAGGAGCGCAAGGCCAACGGCTTGTTCCTGAAAGGCAGTTTGACCTTCAATACGACCATCACCAACTTGAACGCGTATCGCCGCGGGCCGGCGCTGTCGGACCCGAAAATGACCAAGGCCACTCAGCACGAGATCAAGGTCATGAACACCAAGACCATGGGTCCAGACGAACTGATCGCCAGTTTATCAGGCGGCAATCAGCAAAAGGTCATCGTCGGTAAATGGCTGGAACGTGCGCCGCAAGTGTTCATGATGGACGAGCCAACGCGTGGGATCGACGTCGGGGCGAAGTACGAAATCTACGAGCTGATCATCAAGATGGCCAAAGAAGGCAAGACAATCATCGTGGTTTCGTCAGAAATGCCCGAAATCCTAGGCATCACGAACCGGATCGGCGTTATGTCGGACGGTCGGCTGGCGGGGATCGTCGATACCAAGAAGACCAATCAGGAAGAGCTGCTGAGGCTCAGCGCGAAATACATGTAAGGGGGAGACACACATGGCAGAAGATAAAGTGCTAACCGCGCAGGCCGAAGCAGAACTGCGCAAGCCGATTGATGATGCGGTCGGCAAGATTCAGGCTGAAGTTAATGAGCTGCGCAAGGACGGGACGGACCAGGTCATCAGTCTGAACAGTCACATCGAGGCGGTCAAACGCGACAAGAGTCTGAGTAAGGCGGAGCGCGATGCCGCAATCGAAAAAGATAAGCAGGCACTGGTCGGGGCTAAGCAAATTGAGGCCAAGAACAAGGATCAGGTCAGCAAGCTGGTCTCAGAGGCCGAAAGTTACATCAAAGCGCACTTCGACAAAGAGTATTACCAGCCCGTTGCCGCGAGCTGTGCCGAGGAAAAGGTCATCGCCAAAAAGGCTTATGATGAGCAAGTGGCCCGCTTGGAGCAGGAGCACAAAGCAACCGTCATCAAGCTTTCTGATCGCAGCGAGATCAAAGAGGAGAATTATGTTCATAAGAACAAACTCTTTGACGCGAAAGTGACCCTGCAGGCGCGCCAGAGTCAAATCAAAGACCGCCAGCACGAGGCGTTCAACTACCAGTATCACCTACTTGACCTGTTGCGGATGTCTAAGTTCACCTTCTCGGAAAACATGAAGCAGAAGTGGGAGAACTACAAGTACACGTTCAACCGCCGCGATTTCCTGCTGCGTAACGGCTTGTACTTCGCCATCATCATTGTGTTCATCATTTTGGCGATTATCACCCCAATCATCAAGGGGTCCTCGCTTTTGACCTACAACAACATCCTCAACATCCTGCAACAGGCGTCACCGCAGATGTTCTTGGCCCTTGGGGTCGCCGGCCTGATCTTACTTACCGGGACCGACCTTTCCATTGGGCGAATGGTCGGGATGGGCATGACGGCTTCTACCATCATCATGCACCAGGGCCCCAACACTGGGGAAGTCTTTGGCCACCTGTTTGATTTTTCGAAAATGGGACTGTGGTCACGGGTCATCTTGGCGTTGGTCGTCTGCATTGTCCTTTCGACGGTACTCAGCGCCATTGCTGGGTTCTTCACTGCGCGCTTTGGGATGCACCCCTTCATTTCAACCATGGCGAACACGCTGATCATCTTCGGCTTGGTTACCTACGCGACGAAAGGGGTGTCCTTCGGGGCGATTGATCCAGCCATTCCAAGCATGATTATTCCGCAGATTGGCGGCTTTCCATCAATCATTCTGTGGGCGATCGCGGCGATTGCCATTGTCTGGTTCATCTGGAACAAGACGCGCTTTGGTAAGAATCTGTACGCGGTTGGTGGCAACCCTGAAGCGGCTTCGGTTTCCGGGATTTCCGTCTTTGCCGTCACGCTTGGTGCCTTCGTTCTGGCCGGCATTCTCTACGGCTTCGGTTCTTGGCTTGAATGCGCCCGGATGGTCGGGTCAGGCTCTGCGGCTTATGGCCAGGGCTGGGAAATGAACGCCATTGCCGCCTGCGTTGTCGGTGGGGTTTCCTTCACCGGTGGGATCGGCAAAATCTCCGGGGTCGTCGTCGGGGTCATCATCTTCACCGCGTTGACCTACGCGTTGACCATTCTGGGGATCGACACGAACCTGCAGTTCGTTTTTTCCGGGATTATTATTCTGGTCGCTGTCACCCTCGATTCTCTGAAGTATGTTCAGGAGAAATGACGATTGCACAGTCGTCTGGATGCGTCTCACAGAAAAGCCGCGGTTGCGGCTTTTTTGTTTAAGGCCGAGGCCTCACTGATCATTTTCATGATGGACAGCAATTAAACTGGGGTCACTTAGCAATCATACAACTGACTTGGCATAAAAATTATAAAGTAAAGAAAGCCGTTTTAGTTGCTATTAAGCGCTTACATGTTACACTAAAATCAGTGAATGATTGCGCTGGATATTTAGTAAATGCGATTGCGGGTTTTGGGGTTTAAGTCAGGAGCATACTCATGGGGAAGTACAGCGTACTGTTCGTTGAAGACGCACCCATTGCGTCAAGTTTGAAGGAGATTGTACCGTGGGCTGAGCTGGGGTTTCAGGTCATCGGTAGCGTGTTTTCGACTGAGGCGGCACTGAGCATGATCAGCGCTGCCAAGCCGGATGTGGTGCTGACCGAGGTGAAAATGAGCGACCTCGCGGATCTGGCCGTCGTCAAACGAGGCAAGGCCGCATCGCCGGAGACGGCGTTTGTGATCCTTACCGACTGCAATGATTTTGAGTGTGCCCAGCAGGCGATGCGGCTGGGCGTTGCCGATTACCTGACGATGCCGTTGAATGTGGCGGAGCTCAAGGCGGTGATGACCCGTTTGTGTCAGACGCTTAACCAGCACCGCAACACCGTTCAGAACTGGCAGGCGATGCAGCACTACTACCGCGACTCGCTGCCGGTGATGCAGGCTAATTTTTACGCGGCACTGATCGATGGCCAGGTCGAACCGGCGACCCTTGAGGCCTATTTGCGTGATTACCAAGTAGGCTTGACCGGACCTTTTTACGCCTGTCTGGTGCTGCATACCTCCAGCGCGCAGGCGCCGGATGGTAAAGATGTTACCGCCTTGCGAGCCGAGGTCCTCAAGCAGGCAAACGATTTTTTTGGCGCGCTGTGGACCACCGTGGCGTTCTGCTATTTGCGCAACACGGTCATGGTGGTCGAACTGCCTGCCGAAAGCGATGCGGCGGCCTTGACCGATGATGCTGACCGGTTCTGTAAGCTGATCAAAAGTCAGCTTGGGGCCGTGATCACCATCGGCATTGGGGCTGTCACTGACGATTTGCTGGATTTGCCCAAGGCCTATCACGGTGCGCGCACGGCGGTGTCTTACCGCAGTCTGTATGGCGCCTGCAAAGTGATCAATATCAATGAAGTGGCACCGACCGAGATCACCGATTTCACCCCGATTTCTGACGCAGCCTTGGCGGACCTGTTCAAGGTCGTTCACGTCGGGCCGGACGAGGCAATTGCGGAAGCGGTCGAGGCTTACCTGGCAAATGTCAACCAGACAGCCACCTGTATGGCGCATCACACGGTCGCAATCAATGACTTGGTTTCTTCACTGTATCGGTTTGCGGTGAATAATCACCTCCAGATTCCTGAGCTGACCGATGATCCGAAGGCGCTGTACGCGCGGCTGCCGGAATTGTCGCCTCAGACGCTGAGCTTGTGGCTGCTTGACCTGTGCAAACAGCTGAATCGGCAGCTTGCGGCCGCGCGTGACAACTCGTCAACGGCCTTGATTCAAAGCGCCAAGGAGTTTGTCCGGGCCCATTACAGCGATGAGCAGCTGTCCCTTAACGACGTGTGTCAGGCGCTGGGGGTGTCCAACTCGTACTTTTCGACGCTGTTCAAGCGCGAGGTGGGCCAGTCCTTCATTACTTACCTAACCGATTTTCGCATGGAGCGGGCGTCCCGACTGCTACTGGAAACAACCGAAAAAAGCCAGGCCATTGGCCATTTGGTCGGGTATGCGGATCCTAACTATTTCAGTTCTGTCTTCAAAAAGCACTTTGGCCGTTCACCAATGCAGTATCGCGGCGGCCTAGCGAAAGTCTCCAGCAGCAAATGAGCCGCAGTGGTGAAAAATGACGGTCGCCTTGATTAAAAGGCCGGCCGTCATTTTGCTTATTCCAGGTACTCACCAATCCAGCGGACTGATTTCGATTCCGCGCGGTTTGGGCTCGATTGGCCGACCGGTGCTGGGCCAAAAATCCTTGGGGCCAAAGCCGCAGTAGTAGATGGTGAGGTGAGTGTGCGCATGGATGCCGGCGATGACCTGCTCGAAGTAGTCTAGGTCGGCAGTTTTCAGACTGTGCAGGGGCAGGGAACGGCGCCGGTGCCCCTTAGGCGAGACGTTCATAAAAAAGGAAATCGCATCGTCTGCCTGGACTTTGCTGGCCATCAAGACGTAACGGGTGTTGTAGCGTCTGCGAAAGGCGGCATCGATACGTTCATTTAGGATTCGGACATCCTGGGCAACAGTCATGTTGATCACCTCGGAACCATTATCGAACATGGGTTCGCATTTTGCAATCACCAGGACTTGGCATACTGGCGCCCCGGTGAGCGGCTGGTGAGTTTCCTGATTAATTAACTTTTTCAAAAAAGGTTGCCGGCCACCTTTTTTAGTGATACCTTATACGAGTGAACAAAACTGCTAGTCATGAAAGGAAGACAATCAATATGAGTCAGGTATTAGTTATTAAAGCACATCCTTTTGGTCCCGACCGCTCCCGCAGCATGAAGGTGCTGGCCACCTTTATGAAAAGCTATCGCGCTGCCAATCCAGATGACACAATTGTTGAACGTGACCTTTATAAAGAGAATTTCCCAGAACTTGACGGGGACATGCTGAAGGCCTTTGCCCCGAACGTCACGCCGACTGCCGAAGCCGCTGCCAAGTTGGCCGTGTTCGGGGACGCTTTGAACCAGTTCAAGACGGCGGACAAGGTCATTATTGCCAACCCGATGTGGAATTTGGGCATCCCCACCAAGCTGAAATCTTGGATCGATGCCATCACCGTGGTTGGTCAGACCTTCCGGTACACGGCCACCGGTCACATCGCTTTGCTGCCAGGCAAGAAAGTCATGCACATCCAGGCCGCTGGTGGTAAATACGCCGGCAAAGATCCGGCAACGCAGTACGTGCACGCAGCCTTAGAATACCTCGGGACGGAAAAGGTCGTTGATCTGCCGGTCGAGGGGATGGATCATTTTCCTGATCAGGCTAAGGCCATCGTTGAGGCTGCCGAAAAGCAGGCGGTTGAAGTCGGCAAGACATTTTAGCTCAGTAACAATGAAGCTTGTATAAAAGCCATCAGGCGGCCGCCTGATGGCTTATTTTTTTAGTGCAGCCGTCATTTTCGCGGCTAATTGAATGTAAGTGGTTTGTTCCGCGGGCGAAAGCGCGGCGGTGGAGACTTGTTCCACATGCTGGCAGACGGTTTTAACGCGGCTAGCAAGCGTTAGGCCGGAAGCCGTGAGCGTCACCAGCGTGACCCGACCGTCTTGGGCAGAGCGTTCAGTTTGGACGATGCCTGCTGCCGCCATGCGGCGGACGGATTTCGCAATGGTCGAGTGATCAACGTCCAGCTGTGCGGCTAGCGTGCTTTGGGATTTAGAAGTGGCGCCGTCTTGCAGCAGGGCCATGAGGAGCATTTCCTGGCCCGGGTACACGCCGAGTTTGCGCAGTCCCTGTTCTGTTTTGGCCCGATGCGCGGCGACTACATTAAGGGTCGCTGCCCCAACTGGAAATTCGTTAAAGATGAGCAAGTGAAAGACTCCTTTGATAGGTTGCCGGCAACATACTAAGAATAACAGATTCAGCAAAGTTTACAAGTGTTGCTTTGCCGACCCGCGCCGTTGCGGCCGCGAGCGTGTGGGTGCTGCGCTCGATTCAGTGTTCCAGAAGTAGGGACGAGGCGTGGCTCACCCTGAAATTAACTGAAAAGAGCCCAAATTTAACCGGCAAAGAAATCGCTTTCCTAAAGCTTTTACGCTTCACAGGCGTTATTTAAAAGCCTGATAGGCGAAGCCGTTTAGTAAAGTGATGAATGCTCAGCTTGGAAAATGGCCGCAATCCAGAGATGAACCTTTAAAATATAAAATAACTAATATGGGGAATAACAGTGGGCATGCTTAGGCGATAAAAAAGGTACCTGATACTTTTTTATTGCCTAAAATAATGGCTTTCTTAGGGATGCTGGCCTGCTTTCCCCATTTAGATTAAAAAACTGAAAGAAGACGATGAATTTCGAGTGTATCTGTTTGACGACGCTGCCATTTCGGGCGTAGGTTGTCCGTGGTAGGTACCACAAGGACAAATGGGAGGTGATGAAATGGCGAAAGAATCGTTATCTGAAAAGCTGACCAAGACGCTCGCAACCCTGGTGACTGAGCAGCTTTGTCCCAATGACAAACTACCTTCAGAGCGGGCGCTCAGTGAGCAGTATCACATGAGCCGCAATACGGTGCGGGCTGCGCTCAACCAGTTGTTCTTGCAGGGGCTCATTTACCGCAGCCCAGGGAAGGGCACGTTCGTTGCCGAACCGCTGGATGATCGTGCCGACGTGGCCGCAGCATTCAGCTTCACCCAGCAGATGGGGGCAATGAAGCGCAATCCGGAAAGTAAAGTGGTTGGCCTCAAGCAAGTGCCTGCCTCGCCCATGGTTGCCGATCACCTGCGCCTTAACCACGGTGCCGCAGTGTATGTGCTTGATCGCATCCGAATGGCAGATCATCGCCCGATGATGGCTGAGCGAAGCTACCTGCCCGCCGCTGTGCTGCCAAATTTGAGCAAGGCGTTGCTAAAGGACACCCCTCTTTATGACCTGCTCGAGCATCACTACGGCATTCACATCGCGACGGTGGATGAAACCTTTTTCGCCGACTTGATGTCCGCGGAATACGCGCAATTACTGGACGTCCCACCAAATTCGGCTTGCCTGAAGATTCGCCGCACCGCCTTTACCAGTGCCGGCAACATCATTGAATACACCATGAGCGCCGCGCGCGCTGACCAGTTTGTCTATCACGTACAGCATGCGAACCACTAAATCAATTTACTGGAGGAGACCACTTTGTTTGAAGAAACCACTGACACGCTGACCAAGATGGGAGCCCAGATCACGACTGCGGAAATCAAGCAGCAGCCCGATCTGTGGCTGGAAGCATTTGCCAATTATGAAAAAGAACAAGCCACCGTCTCGACTTTCCTGACGGCAGTTGCCAGCCAAGCCGGCGGCCGGCCGGTCCGGGTGCTGTTTACTGGGGCCGGCAGCTCACAGTATGTCGGGGATACCGTCGCGCCGTACCTGCAGGCGCACGGTGACCGCAGCCGCTTCACGTTCGAGTCGGTTGCCACGACGAACATTGTCTCAGCGCCTGGCGACTACTTGACCGCAGATGAGCCGACCCTGCTCGTGTCGTTTGCCCGCAGTGGCAATTCGCCGGAAAGCCTGAAGACAGTCGAGCTGGCTGAGCAGCTCGTGAGCTCACTTCATCAAATCAGCATCACCTGTGCGCCGGATGGCCAATTAGCCCTCAAGGCGCAAACCGAGCCGCAGACACTGCTGCTGATGCAGCCAGCCCGGTCGAATGACAAGGGGTTTGCCATGACGGGAAGTTTCTCCTGCATGTTGCTGACCGCGCTGTTGGTCTTTGACACTGCCAGCCTTGATGCTAAGCGGCAATGGGTGGAAACGCTCGCCGCAATGGGCCGAGAAGTGATTGCGCGGGAACAGACGATTCAAGCGCTGGTCGACCAGGATTTTGAGCGCATCGTTTACCTGGGTACGGGCAGTTTGAGCGGGCTGGCCCGGGAGGCGCAGCTGAAGGTCCTTGAGCTTACGGCAGGGCGGTACGCCACCATGTTTGACAGTTCCATGGGCTTTCGCCACGGGCCGAAAAGCTTTGTGAACGCGCAGACGCTGCTTTTCGACTTTGTTGCCAATGATTCTTACAGCAGACAATACGACCTTGACCTGTTGGCCGAAGTCAAAGGCGACAACATTGCCCCTGTCGTCATGGCGGTCGGGACCCATTCAGCACAGGATTTTGCCGGCAGTGGCTTCTATTTTGAACACGGTTTAGCGACCATGCCGGAGGCTTACCAAGCGCTGCCGGATGTGATGTTCGCGCAGACGCTGGCGCTGCTGGCCTCGATCAAGGTCGGCAATCGGCCTGATACCCCTTCACCGACTGGCACCGTTAACCGGGTCGTCAAAGGCGTGATTTTGCACGACTACCCAGCAGGGCGTTGAGCTTCGAGAGGAGTGAAAAAATGAGTGAGTACGTTCATGCCGCCAAGTTTTTTCTGCCGCATGCGGTCGAGACCGGCGGTTATCTCGAGGTCACCGCGGCCGGCAAGTTTGGGGCCTACCTCCCGGAAGGCGTCCGGCCGACCGGCAAAATCGTCGAGCAGTCTGGCCGGTGGATCGCGCCAGGGCTGGTTGACACTCACATTCACGGCTTGCTCGGCCACGACGTCATGGATAACGACTGGTCCGGGATCGCCGCGATGAGCCAACACCTGGTTGAGGCCGGGGTGACCAGCTGGCTGCCGACTACGCTGACAGGGTCATTCGAGCAGCTGAAGGCCGTGTGCACCACAATCGCCGACCATGCCGGCGAGGAGCCTGGCGCCAAGATCCAAGGCATTTACTTCGAAGGGCCTTACTTCACCACTGAGCACAAGGGCGCGCAAAATCCGAAATACTTTAAGAATCCAAGCGTGGCTGAATTTAATGAGTGGCAGTCAGCCGCGCAGGGTTTGGTGAAGAAAATTGCGATTGCCCCGGAGCGGCCAGGAGCGGTGGCCTTTACGCAGGCCGTTGCGGCGGCCGGTACCGTGGTGGCACTGGGTCACAGTGATGCGACATTTGAGCAGGCCAAAGCGTGTGTGGACGCCGGGGCCACGGTGTTCACCCACACGTTCAACGGCATGAGTCCGCTGAGTCACCGTGCACCGGGCATGGTGGGGACGGCAATGGCGCTTGAAGGGGTGACTGACGAGCTGATCTGCGATGGCCATCATGTCCGACCCGAAGTCGCCACGATGCTGATTCGCTTAGTGGGGCCGGAACACATCGCCTTGATCACCGATTGCATGCGTGCCGGGATGATGCCGGATGGCGATTACACGCTGGGAGAGTTTGCGGTTTACGTCAAGGACGGCATGGCGCGGCTCAAAGCTGGCGACAGTCTGGCCGGCTCAGTGCTGCAGCTTAAAGATGCGCTTAGTCATCTGCTTGCCTGGGGCGCAGGCACCCCTGCGGCCATTGTCAAAATGGCGACGCAAACGCCAGCGGCCTCCTGTGGCATTCAACACCGCTGCGGAAGTATTTTACCCGGTCGGGCGGCCGACTATCTGGTTTTGGATCCTAACCTGCACCTTCTTGAAACGCACCTGGATGGCGCGTTGGTGTACCAGGCGGGCCACTGACCGAGCGGTACAGGTCAAATGACCACCTGAAGGAGAACTGAGCGGATGACAACTTTCACAGTGGACCAAGAATTTTTGCTCAACGGTCAGCCATTCAAAATCTTGTCCGGGGCGATTCACTATTTTCGCGTTCATCCCAGTGATTGGCAGCACAGTTTGTACAACCTGAAGGCGCTGGGGTTTAACACCGTCGAGACCGTTGTCCCGTGGAACCTGCACGAGGCCCATGAGGGTCAATTTGACTTCGCGGGCTGGTTGGACCTCCAGCACTTTCTGCGGACCGCCCAGGCACTTGGGCTGTATGCCATCGTACGGCCCTCCCCGTACATTTGTGCAGAGTGGGAATTTGGTGGGCTGCCCGCCTGGCTGCTGACCCAACCCATGCGGCTGCGAGAAAACGATCCTGCATTTTTGGCGGCAGTTGACCGCTACTATGATGCGCTCATGCCCCAGCTTGTTGGTTGCCAGGTGACTCACGGTGGCAATGTTTTGATGATGCAGGTGGAAAACGAGTACGGCTCATACGGCGAAGATCACGCGTACATGCGCGCGTTAGTCAAAATGATGCGCCAACACGGCGTGGACGTGCCCCTAGTCACCTCAGACGGGCCATGGCCAGCCGCGCTGAACGCCGGCAGTCTGATTGATGATGGCATTTTGGCGACGGGTAACTTTGGCGGCCGGAGCATGCGCAATTTCGATTGCTTGGCAGCCTTTCACCGCGCGCATGGCCGCAAGTGGCCGCTCATGTGCATGGAATTTTGGACCGGCTGGTTTAATCGCTGGGGTGAGCCAATCGTGCGGCGCTCGCCTGAAGAGACTGCGGCGGCACTGCGCCCCGTCATTGAACGGGGCAGTGTGAATCTTTACATGTTCCACGGCGGGACCAGTTTTGGGTTCATGAACGGCACGTCTGCGCGCCAGGCGCATGATCTACCACAGGTGACGTCCTACGACTATGACGCGCTGCTTGATGAACAAGGCAATCCGACGGCCAAGTACGACGCCATTCAGCAAATGGTCCATGAGGTGCTGCCGGCGCTCCCTCAGGCCAAGCCGTTAGTCAAACCGACGCTCAAGCCGGCGACAGCACCGTTGATCGCCAAGGTTTCGCTGTTCGCGGTTCTTGACCAGCTGGCCCAGCCAGTGGCGGCTCCGTATCCGCAAACGCAGGAGGCCTTAGGGCAAACGGGTGGTTACACGCTGTATCGCAGCCACCCAGTGCTCGAATCCTCCGATACCGGCGCGGCTTTGAAGCTTCGAATCATTGACGCGCGCGACCGCATCCAAGCGTTTGTTGATGAAAAGTGGCTCGGAACACAGTATCAGGAAGCCATTGGGGATGCACTGACTTTGCCTGACGAGCACGGTCGGCATCAGTTGGATGTGCTGCTGGAAAACATGGGGCGGGTGAACTATGGCCCGAAGCTCGGGGCGGCGACCCAGCACAAAGGGGTGCGCACCGGTGTGATGGTCGATCTGCACTTTATTCAAGGATTTGTTCAGCACGCGCTGGACCTCGACCGGGCCCCGCAGCTCGATTTTTCCAGAGGGTGGCATGCAGGTGTGCCAAGTTTTTATCAGTACCAAGTAACACTTGATGAACCGCAAGACACGTACCTAGATTGTCGCGGCTTTGGTAAGGGGGTGATGCTGGTTAACGGGTTTAATGTCGGCAGATTTTGGGATCTGGGCCCAACGTTTTCGCTGTATGTGCCAAAGGGGTTGCTGCATGCAGGCGAAAACACGGTGATCGTATTTGAGACCGAGGGGCGTTTCACCGACAGTCTGAAGTGGGTTGACCACCCGCTTGTAGCGGATAGCAAAACAAAGGAGGAATAATTCATGGCAATTATTGCAGCACGGATTGATGGCCGACTGGTCCACGGTCAAGTCGCCAACCTTTGGACGACCAAGCTCGGGCCGACCCGGATCATTGTGGTCGATGATGACGCGGCAAAGAGTGATGTGGAAAAAAGTGGGCTGCGTATGGCAACGCCTGATGGGGTGCGGTTGTCAGTGCTAGATACTGAACGCGCCGCCAAGCAAATTCTGGATCACCGGTATGATTCGCAGAAAGTCTTTCTTGTCGCCAAGCGGCCAGAAACCTATTTGGCCCTAGTGAAGGCCGGGGTGCCGATCAAAGAAATCAACGTTGGCAACATGTCGCAAACGGATCAGACCCGCTCAATCACGAAATCGATCAATGTCGTCGATGCCGATGTGGCGACCTTTGAACAACTTGATGCCCTTGGGGTGCACCTGGTGGCTCAGATGGTGCCGGGAGATGCGGCGGCGGACTTTATGCCGCTGCTCAAAAAGGATAGGAGGAGCTAACAATGATCGCATGGTGGCAAATTGCAATTTTAACATTATACGCAGGCTATCAAATTCTTGACGAGTTGCAAATCTATTCCGCGATGAGTTCACCCGTCTTCGCGGGCCTGGTGACCGGGCTGGTCATGGGGGATATGCGCGCCGGACTGCTGATAGGGGCGTCGATGCAGCTGACCGTCCTCGGGGTGGGCACGTTCGGCGGCGCATCAAGAATTGATGCGAACTCGGGGACTATTTTGGCCACGGCCTTTTCAATCAGTTCCGGGATGAAGCCAGCGGCCGCGGTCGCAGCCATTGCCGTTCCAGTGGCCAGCATCATGATTCAAACGGATATTTTGGCCCGGTTCGCCAACACCTTCTTCGCCCACAAGATCGACAAGATGGTGGATGAATATAACTACAAAGGCATTGAGCGTTACTTCTTGGCCGGGGCACTGCCATGGGCTTTGTCCCGGATGATTCCAGTAGGGCTGGCTTTGGCATTCGGCGGCGGGTTTGTGGCCAACCTGGCTCGTGTGCTGAACACGAGCTGGAAGTGGCTGGGCGATGGGCTCGCGACAGCTGGGGCGGTACTGCCGGCCGTTGGGTTTGCGATCCTGCTGCATTACCTGCCGGTGAAGAAGCATTTTGCTTATCTGATTCTTGGCTTCACCGTGACAATGCTGTTCTCCACCGTCTTCGGCAACATTCAAACCTTAGGAACCGCGATGGCTGGCGTGGCGAAGACCTTTACGACGTCCTTCAACGGGCTGTCCATGCTCGCCATTGCGCTGATTGGGTTTGCTTTTGCTGCGATCGCCTACCAGCAGTCGACATCGACCAGTGGCAGTGGAAGCAGCGGGTCTGGCACCAGCGACAAGAAGCCTGCCGCGGATGAGAAAGGAGAAATCGAAGATGATGAACTCTAAGACGCCGACTTATAAGCTGAACGATGAAGACTTCCGTCAGATCAACCGACGTAGTTTGTTCGGTTTCCAGCTGGGTTGGAACTACGAACGGATGCAAGGCTCCGGCTACCTGTACACGATCCTGCCGCAGCTGCGCAAGATTTACGGGGATGGCACGCCAGAGTTGAAAGAAATGATGAAGACGCACACCCAGTTCTTCAACACCTCGAACTTCTTTAACACCATCATTACCGGGATCGATCTGGCGGTGGAGGAAAAGGAAGGCATCAAGGGTGAGGAAACTGTTGCCGGGATGAAAGCCGGGTTAATGGGTTCGTTCGCTTCAATCGGGGACTCGATTTTCGCAGCCTTGATCCCTGCGATTTTTGGCGCGATTGCGGCTAACATGGCGACAAAAGGCAATCCGATCGGCGTGTTCATCTGGATCCTGGCGCAAGTTGCGGTCATGGTCTTCCGGTGGAAGCAGCTGCGGGTGGCTTACAACGAAGGGGTCGCCCTTGTGACCACCATGTCACACCGGCTCGCTGCTTTGACCAACACGGCGACCATCATGGGGGTCTTCATGGTTGGCGCCTTGGTTGCCACCATGATCAACGTGAAGTTTGCCTGGGCGCCTAACGTGGGGTCCGTCCCGCTGGACATTCAAAACAGTCTGGACATGATCTTGCCTAAGCTGCTGCCGGCGCTAATCGTTGCCGGGATTTACTGGCTACTAGGGCGCAAGCACATGACCTCGACCCGCGCCATTTTCATCGTGCTGATCGTGTCCGTGGTGCTTTCCGCACTGGGGCTGATCGCAAAGGGTTAGTTAAACTGGCTATAAGAGGCGCTGTCGCACGGGAACCAGCCGTGTCTGGCGTCTTCGTTGTGCAAATTAATGGGTAAGGGAGTCAATAAAATGAGCAAATTGGTTTTGATCAGCCATGGGGATTTCAGCGCCGCGCTTAAGGCCAGCGCTGAAATGATCATGGGTCCGCAAGATGACATTGCGACTGTGGGGCTGCAGCCAAACGAAGGACCGGAAGATTTTCGCACCAAGTTCGAGGCCGCCATTGCCGGCGAGTCAAAAGTCACGGTGCTGGCCGATCTGAAGGGCGGGACGCCGAGCAATGTGGCCGCCGCGGTGCTGGCGCAAGGCGGCGACTTTGACCTGTACGCCGGCGCCAACCTGCCGATGGTGATCAGCTATTTGAATGCCCAGATGCTGGGGGCGGAACCTGACCTGCTGAAAGATGGGCAGGCCGGTGTGGTTTACATCAATGACATTGTGAAGCACTAGCACGGCTGACTGAACATTTGGGGTAGAAATATTGGAGGGACAAACATGTCGGTAAAATTGACACAGGGTCAATATCAACATCTGGAGCAGCTGTCGAACGATCAACACGTCATTGCCGCCTTGGCGATCGACCAGCGGGGCTCGTTGCAGAAAATGCTGAACGCAGCGGCTGCTGGAGCGGCCAGTGAAACTGCACTGAGTGATTTTAAGGAGGTCGTGTCCGAGGAGCTGACCAAGTACGCCAGCGCGATCTTGCTTGATCCAGAATTTGGGCTGCCTGCTGCCAAGGCCCGCGCGGCCAGTGCCGGACTGCTGCTTTCATACGAAAAAACGGGCTACGACGCCACTGAACCGGGCCGCTTTCCGGATCTGATCAACAACCAAAGCGCGCTGCGCATCGCCGAAGAAGGTGGCGACGCGGTCAAGTTCCTGCTCTATTACGACGTCGATGAAGGCGATGCGGTCAATGAGCGCAAGCGGGCCTTTGTGGAACGAGTTGGGGCGGAAGCCGCGGCCAACGATTTGCCGTTTTTCTTGGAGCTGGTCACTTACGCCGCGGATTTGACCTCTGTGGCCGATGCGGCATACGCAAAAGTGAAGCCGCACAAGGTGATTGAAACCACGCGGGAGTTTAGCAATCCCCGTTACCGCGTCTCGGTGCTTAAAGTCGAAGTGCCAGTTAACCAGGCGTTTGTTGAAGGCTTTACTGACGGCGAAAACCCGGTTTACAGTCAAGCGGAAGCCGCAAGCTATTATCAGCAGCAGGCTGACGCCACGGATCTGCCGTTTATTTTCCTGAGCGCTGGCGTCTCCAACGAGTTGTTTTTGAAGGAATTACAGTTTGCACATGACGCCGGCTCCACCTTCAATGGGGTGCTGTGCGGCCGGGCGACCTGGAAGGATGGGGTCATCCCGTTTGCGGCGCGCGGCGAAGCAGCCGGTAGAGAATGGCTGCAAACCGAAGGCAAGGCCAACATCGATCGTTTGAACGCCGTGTTGGCCACCACTGCGACGCCTTGGGACGACGTCGTGACAATCGTTGAGTAACCAAAGTTTCACGTGATTTTTGCCCCCTTGAACGGCCACTGCCGCTCAAGGGGTTTTTCGATAAATGGCAACCGCGGTTGACTGACGTGTTGCCTCCGCTCTAAACCCTTGGGCCGCAACGTATCACGCCGCCGCGTCAGTGACTCGAAAGTCATTGACCGGGCAGTCACCAGGCCGTACACTTGCCTCATCAATTGGGGAGGCGAGATCATGGCAGACGTTTTGACCGTTGATCACTTGCAGAAAAAGTTCGGAAAGTTTCAGGCCCTGAAGGATATCACATTCAGCATTCACCCTGGGGAAGTGTTTGGGTTCATTGGGCCCAATGGTGCCGGCAAGTCGACAACCATCAGGACGCTGCTCGGCATTCTGCGCCCAACTGCTGGCCGGGCAACCATTTTTGGCCAAGACGCGTGGGCCGATGCGGTCAGCATCCACAAGCGCATCGCCTACGTGCCTGGGGATGTCAATCTGTGGCCGAACCTAAGCGGCGGTGAGGTAATCGATTTTTTGCTGCGGCTGAACGGCCAGTGGCACACGGCCCGCACCGACGAGCTGATTAAGGACTTTGATCTGGACGTGAGCAAGAAGGCCCGGACTTACTCGAAAGGTAACCGGCAGAAAGTGGCGCTGGTCGCGGCGTTTTCCAGTCAGGCGGACTTATATATTTTTGACGAGCCGACCAGCGGCCTTGACCCGCTGATGGAGGAGGTCTTCCAGCGGGAGGTCTTGGCACTGAAGCAGACGGGGAAAAGTGTTTTGCTGTCCTCGCACATTCTCAGCGAAGTGGAGCGAATGTGTGACCGCATCGCGATCATTCGCCAAGGCGAGATCATTGAGGTGGGCAGTCTGGCCGAGATGCGTCAGCTTAGTCGCAGCACAGTGCACGTCACGACTCAGCAGCCACTGACCGGCTTAAAAGCGCTGCCGGCAGTGCATCAGTTCAAGGCCAAAACGCCGACCCAGGCAGTTTTTTCGGTGGACGCAGAGGCCATCGGTCAGACAATTACGACCCTCAGCCGGCTTGGCATCACCCAGCTGACCACCACTCCGCCGACGCTTGAGGACCTGTTCTTGCGTTACTACAACCAAGAAGGTGGCAAAGATGAGCAGTAGGTTCGCAAACACTTGGTCGTTGGTGCGCCTTGACCTGCACCGCGACTGGCTGAAAATTGGGCTGTGGATTGCTGGGCTGGCAGGCTTGATGGCCAGCGCGGCCGCGAAGTTCGAGAGCATCTACGGCACCCCCAAAGCGATGGCGTCAATTGCGAAAACCTTAAAGACCCCGGCCATGGTGTCGCTGCTTGGGCCGTTTACCGCGACACCACCATTTTCTTCGGCGGTGATCTACGGGGCGGAAATGATGGTGTTCATGGGCCTGTTTGCCGCAATGATGAACATCTACTTTGCCGTCCACGCCACGCGGGCTGAGGAGGATACCGGCACCACTGAGTTGATCTTGGCCCATGCAGTCGGCAGACAGAGTCCACTGCTGGCCGCCATTGTTGAATTGGTACTGATCAATGCCGTGGCTGGTATCCTGGAGGCCCTGGGTCTGCAGGCGGCCAGTATGCCTGGTGCCAATGCTTTAGGCAGCTGGCTGTTTGGGCTGGGGCTGGCCGCGTTTGGGTTCATGTTCGGCACCTTTTCACTGCTATTTGCGCAGATGGTTAGCTCCGCGCGCGCGGCGACGATGCTGAGTTATGTGTGGTTGGGCCTGCTGTACATGACGCGGATGGGGACCGACGTGCAGAACCCCAACCTCACGTGCTGGACCGTTTTTGGTTGGATCGAAAAAATGCAACTTTACACCGCGAATGTCTGGACGCCGATTTGGCTGATGCTGGGCCTGAGTGCTGGCGTGCTGCTTGGTGCGGTGGGGCTGGCCAACGCGCGCGACATTGGGGCCGGCCTGGTTGAACCGCGCGCAGGTCGCAGCACTGCATCACGCTTCCTGCAAGGGCCGCTGATGCTCCTTGCACGGCTTGAGCGAACCAGCACGATAATTTGGTTGATCGGCTTATTTGTCCTCGGCGCCGCGTATGGGTCGATTTTTGGCACGGTCGGCGACTTGGTCAAATCAAATCCCATGATGGCTAAGCTGCTGGGTAATAGCGGGGTCAATGCGGCCAACCGCGCCGTGGTGCTGGGACTCGCCAATACGCTGGTCGTGATTTTCGCGGTGGTGGCTGCAGTGCCGGCAATTTCGATCCTGCTGCGGCTGAACGCCGACGAGCGCAAAGGGTATCTTGAGCTGCTGCACGCCGCGCCGGTTTCTCGCCTGCGCCTGTTTCTCAGTCATACGATTCAGGCGGTCAGTGTGGGCACCCTGGCCCTGGCGCTTGGCGTCTTGGGCATGGCAGTGGCCGGCAACGCCTCGATGACCACGACAATCAGCTTGGCTCGGTTTATGCGCGGTTTTATCGGCTACTGGCCGGCGCTGTTGGTGGTCTGCGGGATCGCGGCGCTGCTGGTGGGATTGCTGCCCCGACTTCAGGCACTGATCTGGGTCGTACCAGTGTATGGGGTGCTGTCCATGTTTCTTGGTCCCATGCTTGATTTTCCCAAGTGGGCAGAGCGGCTGTCGCCATTTGGCTGGGTCAACGCGGTCCCGACACACGCAGTCGCCTGGCCCACTTTTGCCTGGATGACCGCGCTGGGGATTGCCTTGTTCGGGCTGGCTTATGTCGGTTACCGCCGGCGTGATTTGACGATGAATTGAGGGATCGCGATGCTGAAAAAAGAGTCAAAGGTGCCGCGTGATCCGGTCAAAGTCGACCGGATCTTGGCGGCCGCGATGCATGAATTCGCCTGCCAGGGCTATCAGGCGGCAAAGACAGACGTGATTGCCCAAGCGGCGCAGGTCTCGAAGGGGTTGATCTTTCGCTATTTTGGCAGCAAGGCCAAGCTGTATCTGGCCGTTGCCCACTGGGTGTTCGACCGGCTGAATGCGGTCGCCGATTTTTCCGTTTGGCAGAATGCGCCAGACCTCCAGTCGATGCTCACTCGTGCGCTCCGCTACAAGATTCAGCTGCAGCTGCAGTTCCAAGACGAAATGCGCTTTGGAATGGCACTGTACGGCGGCAGCGACCTACCAGAAACGGTCAAACCGCAGCTGCAGGCCCTGATTCAAAATGAACTGAGCATGGCGAGCACCGACTTAGCCGGTCCGGTCCTGGCGCGCATGCCGCTGCGCGAGGGCGTGTCGCCAGCCTTGGTCGAAGGCTTGATTCAGGGGATGATCACCTTGGTCAGTCAGCAAGCGCAACCGTTTCTCGACGCGCACCCGCACGCCAAGGTCGAGGACCTAGAGTGGTTGGTCGATGAGGTGCAACAATATCTTGACGTGTTAGAACATGGTTTTCTACAGGCCTGATCCGGTTAGGGCACCATTGCGGCTTTCTGCTCACGTGCAGAAAGTCGTTTTAATCTTTGCTTTTTTCATTTGTGGCGGGCGGCGCTATACTGGTTAGTGTCAAGAATAGGAGGCGAGCAGATGCAGATCGGATTTATTGGGACCGGCATTATGGGCACAGGAATCATTAAAAATTTCCTGCGCGCCGGCCATGTCGTGACTGTGTATAACCGCACGCCGGCGCATGCGCAGGCAGTGCTGGACGCAGACGCAAAGTGGGCGGATTCGCCGCGCGCCGTGGCGGCAGTGAGCGATGTGACGTTTACGATGGTCGGCTTTCCCCGGGACGTCGAGCAGGTTTATTTTGGCTCCGATGGGGTGCTGGCTGGTGCCAAACCCGGCAGTACGGTGGTCGACATGACCACTAGCCAGCCCGTTTTAGCTGCTCGAATCGCCCAGGCCGCCGCGAAGCAATCCGTGCGTGCCCTGGATGCGCCGGTTTCTGGCGGGGACGTCGGCGCGCAAAAAGGGACGCTGACGATCATGGTTGGCGGCGACCGGTCGGCGTATGATCAGCTGCAGTCGCTGTTTTCAGTGATTGGTCAAACCGTCCACTACTTTGGCCAGGCGGGCAACGGGCAGCATGCCAAAATGGCCAATCAGATCATGATTGCCGGCACGATGACCGGCCTGACCGAAATGCTGGTGTACGCCAAGGCCGCTGGGCTGGACCTAGAGTCAGTGCTGGCCACGGTTGGCGGCGGCGGTGGCGCCAATTGGAGCCTGGCCAATTACGGCCCGCGGATCCTGGCCGGTGACTACACGCCCGGCTTTTTCGTAAAGCACTTCGTCAAGGACCTGCGCATCGCCTTAGAGGAGGCCGACCGCATGGGGCTGGATCTGCCCGCCACCAAGCAGGCCAAGGCCTTGTATCAGGCGCTGCTGGATGCAGGTCACGGCGATCTGGGCACGCAAGGGCTGATCACCAGTTATCCAAGCTGGCAGAAGTGACGCTCGAGTTCACCATAGGGTACAATAGAAGTAATTGACAGCACAAACAGTAAAGGAGTTTATCATGGCAGAAATTTCAAAAATGAGCGACACGTATACTTTAAGCAACGGCGTTAAGATCCCAATCGTGGGGTTTGGGACCTGGCAGACGCCGGATGGCGACGTGGCTAAGCACAGCGTGGAGGTGGCCATCAAAGACGGCTATCGGCACATTGATACGGCGGCCATGTACCGCAACGAGGACAGTGTTGGCGAAGGCATTAAGGCGGGACTGGCAGCTGCAGGGTTAAAGCGCGACGACCTGTTTGTCACCACGAAGCTGAACAATAATGCCCACAGCTTTGACCTGGTGCAAAAGGCCATTGATGAGTCCCTGACCAAGCTGGGTCTGGACCATGTTGACCTGTACCTGATCCACTGGCCGAACCCGGTGAGTTTCCGTGATTCTTATCCGGACAGCCTGAAGGAAACCTGGCGCGGGATGGAGCAAGTGTACAAGGATGGCAAGGCCCGCGCGATTGGGATCTCCAACTTCCGGCAGGCCCATTTAGACGTCATCAAGGCTGATGCGACCGTTGAGCCAATGGTCAACCAGATCTTCCTGAACCCATCGGATCTGCAGCCGGCGGTCACCAAGATGAACGCGGAAAACAACATTCTGAGCGAGGCCTACAGCCCGCTTGGCACCGGCAAACTGTTAGGCAACGAAGAGCTGGCCAAGGTCGCTGCCAAGTACGGCAAGGGCGTCGCCCAAGTCCTGCTGCGCTGGTCTTTGCAGCACGGCTTCCTGCCGCTGGCCAAGTCGGTTCACGACGCCCGCATCAAGGAGAACACCGAGTTGTTCGACTTCACCCTCAGCGATGAGGACATGAAGACGCTGGACGGCATGCGCGGCGTGGCCGGGCTCGCCACTGATCCTGACACCACTAACTTCTAAACCGCTTGATTTGAATTTGGAGGTTGAGACACAAAGCGGTTTTAGCCCAAAACGCAGGCGTCCCTGCATCACGATTCGCA
>NZ_AYZJ01000017.1:0-28056 GCF_001436615.1 Lacticaseibacillus camelliae DSM 22697 = JCM 13995 | reverse complement strand
TAGACCACTATCAAGGATTCGTTATCATCGTTGCACTTGACTTGAAAATTGAGGGACTTTCTTCGCTTGAATCTAGGGACATCTCATGCCGTCATCGAAGAAGCTATGGCCCGGATGGCGCAGACGTGGCAGAAAATGATCAAATAATCGAATTGGAGTGAGATAGCATGTTTAACTTCTTGAAAAAAAAGACTAATAAAGTTTCTTTCGTGGCCCCGGCAACTGGTCAAGCGATGCCGATCACAGATGTTTCTGATGAGATGTTTTCGCAAAAAATCATGGGGGATGGCTACGCGGTCAAGCCGACAAGCGATGACTTGTACGCTCCCGTCAGTGGATCGATCACGTCAGTTTTTCCAACCAAACATGCTATTTCATTTAAGACGCCTGAAGGACTGGAAGTTCTGTTTCACATGGGCGTTGATACGGTTGAGCTTAAGGGTGCGCCTTTCAATCTTTCTGTAAGTGAGGGACAGTCTGTAGCTGCAGGAGACTCACTGGGAACTATGGATCGTTCAAAAATTAGCGCCGCGGGAAAGTCTGATGAGCTGATTGTCGTATTTACTAACACTGACTTGATTTCAAGCGTTTCTGTGGTTGCAAAGGCCAGTATTAAACACGGTGATTCGTTGGGTGAGGTAACCTTAGTATCCTAAGTTCATACGATAAATTTTTTGGAGGAAAGTCAGCACTTTGCGCTTTCATATAATTCTTGGCGTGCAGACAGGCTTATTTCTATGAAGTGTAAAGAGGGGTCTCCTGATTTAGGAGGCCTCTCTTTGGCGTTCTGATTAGAAGACGGTTGTTTTAGCCTATTATCAATATCTGAACGGATATGGGCAGTTTTGCTTTGAGATACCTATATGGGAAAAAGTTGAAATTGTTACTCCTCGAATTTGAGAAAAGCGATGGTAGGTAGACTTTAGAGTCCGCTCACGCATTTCTACTGCAAGACCTGTTCATTTTGTGGAACGGTTTTGTCGGCCGAATAACTATTTCAGTTTCTCACTCCGTTCTATTTGAGACACACCAAGCCTGGCTACAGACTTTTATCTTATTGACTAATTTGTTTCAAGTATTGTTCAAGGTAATTGAGAACGCCATTGTCGTCGGCTGCTTCAGTAATCTGACTGGCTATCGTTAATACCTCCGGATCGGCATTTGCCACGGCTACGCTCGTGCCGGCGATTCGCATCATCGTTAGATCATTCCGGCCGTCTCCGAACACGCAACTATCAGCAAGCGAGATACCGAAATAGTTACTGAGCAGTCGTAGACCATGTGACTTGTCCTTTCCGGGCCGGATTAGGTCAATATTGCCAAAACGGCTAGATGTTGCGTGTACTTGCAGTGGAAAAGTGGTCTCAATTTTATCTAATAGTGTTTGGGTCTGTGACTTGGGACACGAGATGCTGATTTTAATAATATGGTGAGCGTAGGGCAGTAGCGTTGCCACCGTTTCGAGTGCGGGACAGAATTCGTGCATCATCTTGATTCGCCCTGGATCGTCCCCGTTCAGCATAAAAGCTTTTATTGGTGTACAGATGACGAGGTGTAGATTGGGAATGTTGCTTAGATATTGAACCAGCGCCTGTGCTGTGCTATCAGGGAACAGGTTGACCTCGAGCACTTTTTCTTTGCTTATAATGTAAGGTCCGTTTTCGGCAATCATCCCATCGATTGAGAAACCAGTGAAGTATTCGTCAATTCGTTCTCGCTGATTTCCACTTGCGATTGCAAAACGAATGCCCCTATGGTGCAGAGAACTAAGAATGGACTTAAATCGCTGTCGGTCATAATGACGTGTGTGATCAAGAAACGTGTGATCCATATCAGTAACGAATAGCCGAACCACCACGGTTAGCTCCTTTCGTGCGCGTCTTATCAGCGCGGCATAAACAATCAATCATACCTTTAGTCGAACAGCGGTTGCGGCATCATTGATACGGTGCACCACTATTGATTGTGCGTGGAAGGGCACACGGTCTAGACTGTAGACTTTTTTCCCCCGGAAAAGTTCACGGTGCATGATTGCAACACTGTAGCGCTCTGTAGGCGTGACTTGTATCTGCCATGCACTGCCTTCAGCGGCAGGCAAAGGCCGGTCGAGATTTTGCAGAATTGGAATTGAGCTGATTGTTGCAGTTTTTGGTGCGATGAGCGTGGTTTGGCTGATTTGGTTAGTGAACGGTGTGCGGTAGGTAAGAACTTGATGCGATTCCAGTTCATTGTAGCGGGGAGAAAACGGTGCAGTGGCCACAGTCAAGTCACCAAAATTGGCCAGTTGCCACTGGTTATTCAGGACTGCACCATTCCGGGTCTGGGCTAGATTGACACTGGGATCAAGATGGAAAAATTGGGTTAGTTCATGGGTGCCAGCTGCATGCACTTCATCGGTAATTAGCCAGATTGCACCAGGTATGCTGACAATCTTGCGTGTCCAAACGCTCAACGGATCACTCCCGAGAAGCGTACCTTCGAGGTAATGGTAAGGAGGGCGGTGACGTACATAGGGTTTGAGGGGGGTGCCATACTGCGTGTAGTCCCAGCTGCTATCTGGTGCGCAGGGAGTGAACTGGTCAACCATAACTGAGTTGTGTGCTGGCATGGCTTTGAGTTCTGTGCGCAGCGGCTGGTCTTCGCGGTAAGTATAACGTCCGGAATCGACTAGTAGTGGTTCACCATGGACGTATAGGGAAAAATGATTGTTGTCACTATGGCCGTGGCCGCTTCCTAAGGGCCCGGCATTAAAGAATAGGAAGTCGGCGTCTTTGGCCCAGCTGCTGCGAATGGCGTAATTACCGCTGTCCTCACCATTGAAGGTAAGCGCAGTCGGCACGTCTTCGGGGCGCTGTTGGAACGCCTTCGTTCCTGCAGAGCCGAGCCAGTAAAGGGTTTCTGGACTCAGCGAAGTTTCGGTATAACCTGCAAGCCGCGGTTGGTTCAAAATCACCGCAGCACAGTCGAATACATCATTGGCTAAAATGCGATCTGTATCGCCGAATAGTTCAAGCATGCCAGTGGGCGGCAGCGTCATTTTCAACGCTTGGGTCATTTTTAGTGCGATTGCTTTGAATTCTGTCACGTCGCGGTGCCACCATTCCTGAGTCGCAATGGCGCGGAGTAAGGCGTTCAGCACTTGCACATGATACATTAGCGACTGCTCCCATTGCATACCATCATCAAGGATTTGTAACTGCAGTTGCTCCTTGAGCTCCGTCTCCGCCCATTTGAATAATGGCTGTGCGGCAAAATCGGACTCCAGTACAGGGAGAACTGTTAGTAATGCACACGTTTGAATACTGCCCCAGTTGCTAGTTTTATATTTGGGAATGTATTGAGTCCTGAGATAGGTGGTCTGCGAGATCAGACTGGTGGCAATCGAGGCCAGCGCGTCGTCTGAAAGGTTCTCGTCTTGGTTTAAATAAACCAATGCGTCAACGATATTCACTAGGCGAATACCGGTATCCAAGGTGCGGGTAGAATTTTGCGGCTTGAGAGACGGATGCTGTGCGATCCATGCTTGAATAAAGTGGAGGGCCGCTTGATTGAATTCCTTGCGACCAGTGATTCGAGCGGCAATAATTAGATCACTGAGCCAATCCATGCGATTGAGCATGAAACACCACTCGGGGTCATCATTGCGAATAGCTTCGTAATCCAACGGATTGATCTGATATGGCGTCTTGCAGCGTTCCATGTCCCAAGGCTTGTTAAACAAAAATATATTATTCAGCAAACGTTCCGCGTTTTGGATGATGGCTTGTTTTGCGTTCTTGTCTAAATCTTTCTCGGGGTCAAAGGTACGAGCAGCTGCGATTTGATTGAGTCGCGTTTTGAGAGCATTGATATCTATCATTTTTCCTCCTGCAAACAAGATAGCGCCAACCAACCCGCAAGGCGAGTTCAGTTGGCGCCATCCTAGTATTTCAGATGCTTTACACACCGAGAATGTGGACCAGGCTTAAGACAATCCCAATCACTACGGTTAGGATAACCAGCTTGTAAGTTGTCCAGCCGCGTTTCTTGATTAGGTAGTACATCAGCAAGGTGTACAGCACTGGCAGTAGCGCTGGCGCTACTTTGTCCAGCAAGGCTTGGATATCCACGGTTGAAGTGGCAGCACCCTTAGCAGCCTTAGCACTGGAGGCGTAGGTCAAGGTTACCTTCATTTTAACAAAGGTGGCTGCCAGGCCGGCAATAACTGTGACACCAATCATGCTGGCAGCCTCTGAAATTTGGCTCATCTTCGCGCTGAGCTTTTCGATCATGCTTGTCCCCAGGCGTTTCCCATAAGCACCCATTGCAAACTTGATCGACAGCAGCGTAAAGTTTTCGGCCAGTACGAAGAATACTGGGGCTAATGCAACGTTGTTCATCGCCAACGAGGCAAAGATTGTTGAGAATAGTGGTGCGATACAGAACTGGGATAATGAATCCCCAATCCCAGCTAATGGGCCCATCAAGGCCATCTTGATACCGCGAGTTTCTTTGTATTCCATCCCATTATCAGCCATCGCCAAATGAATCGAGGTGATAAACGGAATCAGATTCGGGTTAGTGTTGTAAAATTCGATGTTCTCACTCAGCACCTTCGCCAGCTTATCAGGATCTTTACCGTATAGCTTCTTGAAGGCTGGGTACATGATCAAGGAGTAGCCTAATCCTTGATAATTGCTGTAGTTAAAACCGTTCTGCAAGAAATAGGAACGCAGTGTGGTTTTGCGGTAATCGCTGTTGGTTAATTGATTAGATCCAGTCATCGTGAGATTCCTCCTCGCTTGATTTGCCTGCATTTGCCGGAGAGGCCTGTTTTCGTCTTGTTCAAAATAGAACTTGAGTGCGAAGACTAAAGCAATAATGGCAATGCCGATTACAGGTAACTGCAGGTAGGCGGCTAAGGCATACCCTAATAGGGCAAATGGAATAAGTTGTTTCTTCAGCATGACAGTCATAATCATGGCAAACCCAATTGCTGGTAGCATACCACCGGCAACATTAAGCCCGGTGAGCAGCCAATCCGGAATCATGGCGACCAAAGTCTTCAAGGTACTCATGCTATAAGCCCCAAGGAACCCAAGTAAAAAGCCAACGATTGCGAATAAAATGACGGTGATATTAGCAATAAAGCGGAATTTACCAAACTTATGTGCCTTTAACGCGTTTGTCGCAGCTTCGGGCAGCCCGGCGCAAAGGGTGTAAACGAAGGTCTGCAGGAACTGAATTGCGACCGCAAATGGGATCGATAGAGCCAATGCGCTTTGCGGAGTAACGCCTGACATCGTAATAGCCATCAAAGTCCCAATGATCCCAGGGCCAATTGGGTTAGGCGGGACGGTACCACCAGCACCGACCCCAAAGCCCATGAAGGCTAATTCAGCGACGGCGCCACAGGCCAAGGCTGTTGGAATATCGTTCAAGATGACCCCAACCCCAAAACTCAAGACCAAGGCGCGGTTGGTATAGATGCCCCATAACATCCCCGCGTAACAAAACGCGGTCCAAAGCCCAATGAGTAGGGCTTGTATGAGTGTGATTTGCATGATTGCTCCTCCTAATTGAGATTAATCTAAGTAATCGGCGATGTTAACCTCGACACTACCATCATTGCCAGATGGCGTGGTGCGGTTGTCAAATTCGATGTGATAGTCATTAATCAAAGTCTTTAAAGCAGCCTTATCTTCTGGTCCTAGGAAAATCGAGCGGGTAACTTTTTGCTTGCCAGGAGCGTTGTGAATGTTACCAATGTTGATTTTCTTGATTGGGACTCCGCCCGCCACAAGTCGCAGCGCATCCTTAGGATCCTTCACCAACAGGAAAATCTTCTGTGCTGGATTGGCCTTATAAATAATATCAATTACTTTTTGAACGGGGTAAAAGCGCATGGCCACGGATGATGGAATTACAGTTTTCATCAAGGTTTGTGCTACTTTATCTTCTGCAGTTTCGTCATTAGCGACGATGCAGGTATTCACGCCAAGCACTTTGATCCACATTTGTCCTTGGCCATGGACCAGGCGTTCGTCAATGCGTGTCATCACAATATTCGGATCTGCCATTTGTATTTCCTCCTAAGAATAATTGCGTTTTACCAGTACATTTGCCACTGCTTCTTGTAACGAATCAGGGCTTCTAAGTAGAAATAGTCACCCCATAGATTGCCTTCATCCACACCGCGGCCTGAGTGCCATGAGTACACCCCATGGTTGAGCAAGGCTGTGATACCGGTAGTTTGCTCATCAGTGTAATTGGTAATCAAACTTCGCAGCATAGAGGAGGCAGCGTGCTGGTAAAGGGGCTTAAGTTCATCTCCTTCCTGTAAGAATCCCTCCATTTGTTTGATGCCGCAGACGGCAATGGCTGTGGCGGATGAGTCTTTAGCCTGCCAATCGCCATCGTGAAAAATCAGATCCCAATAAGACACCATGTCAGCCGGCAGTCGGTTCAAGAAGTAATTAGTTACTGCCTTGAACGTGTGGATGTCCGCGGCATCTTGGAGGCGGGTGTAGTTTAGAGCGATGCCGTAAATCAACCAGCTCTGACCACGAGCCCAGCTGGAGTCATCAGAGTAGCCTTGGCGGGTTTTGCCGCCAAGCGGTTGGCCCGTTGCTGGGTCGAAGTAGAAAGTGTGGAACGCTGAAGCATCGGGCCGAATCGCGTATTTCAGCGTAGTCGCGTAATGCTTACTTGCAACCTCTTTATACTCCGGCTTGCCCGTTTCCTCACTCGCCCAAAATAGCAGGGGAATGTTGAGCAAAGCATCGACAATCAGGCGATAGTTCTCTGCACTGCCTTTTGGCCCCCAGGCTTGAATGAATTGACCTTTTGGATTGTATCGGGTCATCAGCTTGTCTGCAGCTTTAAGCGCTGCGGCTTTCGCAATTGGGTTACCAGTGAGTTTATAGGCACTCACACAAGAAGGAGTATACAGAAAACCGAGGTCGTGATGATCGACATCAATCTCATGATCGATGCGGTATTTGAAGCTCTGAACGTTTTTCTCTGCCAGCCGGCGGAAATGCTCATCATTGGTGGCCTCGTACGCTAACCACAGAATCCCAGTCCAGAAGCCAGTCGTCCATTCTACGTTCTCGGAAGGCTCATAGCTGCTGTTCTTAGTCGATGAGCTGGGGAAAGTTTCCCCCAGTTTCACAATGTTGTGCTTTACTTTGTCAATGACCACATTGATAGCGCTGTCGATCTCTTTCTCACTTAACAGGGGTTGATTCAAGTAATTTTTAGGGTCACGCAAAGGTTCCAAATTGATCTGTGTCATAGCGTCCTCCAACAAACACGTCTTTATAAAGGGTTAACGTGTTATCTGATTTCAAGTCAAAGGATACTCCGGTTTTTAACGTTTGTAAACGCTTTTTTTAATTTTTTCCTGTTGGTATTGTTGGTGTGCGCAAGTTAACCTCAAATGCATTGAACTGGCAATAACTAAATTTATTTTTAGTCTTTGAAAGACTGGCCTTTTTTAACGATTTGAGGTAAATTGGGGGTGCGACGTTAGTTATAACGTTAACCCTAACTTTCCAAATAGGAGTCGAAATCATGCAACCAAAATATCAGTTAATTAAGCAAGAAATCGTTAAAGCGATTGAGAACGGGACTTTCAAGCCTGGTATGCGCATCTATTCAGAAGGCGAGCTACGTGTGAAGTATGGGGTAAGCAATACTACCGCAGTCCGAGCTTTAAATGAGTTGGTGAGCGAAGGCTATTTGGTACGGCGCCAAGGCGATGGCACGTTCGTCCGGCGGAACTTGAACCATCAAAAAGCTTGGTTCAGTGAGTTTTCACCATTCAAGCTGGATGCCAGTGGACAGCGTGAGCGGATTGTTGAACACACAGTCACAACGGTTAACCAAAACATTACTAACGCGGATATCTCTACATTACTTGGCGATCCTACAGAAAGTCAGCAATTGATCTGCGTTCATCAAGTTGCCTACGCTAATGATGTCGCCTGGAAATTTCAGGATCGGTACTTATTAGGGACATACTTGGATCGCTCAGCAATTGAACGTTTGACTGCAGGCAGTAGCCTGTCCCGAGAGATGCGCTTAGATCGCAACCTAGCGGACTATCCCACCCAAACTCATGTTAATGTAGAGTCCCTTGATCAGCTACCGATGCTGCAAGAGGAGATTGCCACGTTGGGGCAGACAGCAAACTATGCGGATGCGCCGGCTGTCTTTCATTTGACCAAGACTTTCTACGGTCCGGCTCATCAGGTATTGGTCTACCTTGTATCAAACAATCATCCTGCGTACTACCACATCGAAATATTGACTGATTAAGCAGTCAGAACGCCAGGGCTTTTGTCTTATGATGACGTTGAGTAATACCTGTTTTCACCGTTGACGAAGGCCGGATACCCAGTCTTCCCAGTAATTTGACTGGGTTAAGGATTGGACGATACGGATATTGGTGATGTGTGGTTAGGAGCGCGTTTCTGTCTAACTCATTCGCAAAACAGGAGCAGTTTTATATCAGAAATTGTTTTGCGGCTCAAATAGCAATTAGATTCAGCTGAAGGCGTTGATATACGCGTATTATTAGCCTTCTGTGGTCTCACAAATTGGAAGCGTTGACATTCTCTGCCGGGGACCACTATACTGCACGTCATGGCTATAGTCGGTGAGCAGCGAACATAAAGTTGAAGCGGATAAGCATCCTTTTTCACCATATGAACAGATTCTGCATTGCTGATGAACAGACAAACTGAAGCTTCAGTTGAGATGCAGACTTTTATAGGCCGTTCGAGATAATGCGGAGCGTCATGGGTAAAGCGTTGGCAAACTACAAACGGGAGGATTAGAGAGTGGCAAGAGCAGGGTAGCTTTAATACCTTATTCAAAGAAATTGGGGGAGCGCTACCCCATCTTTGGTCTTTAATTTTTGAACATGTATATTCCACAAAGTATAGAAAAGGGGATTAAAATGACACAATTTCAAACAATTATCACCGGACACGGGCACTTTGCAACAGGAATGAAGGGCGCTGTGGAACTGCTAGCGGGTGTCCAGACTTCGTTTAAGTATATTGATTTTGCTGAGGGCATGAGCGATGAAGAACTGGGACACCAACTTCAAGCCGCATTAACTTCCAGCCCGACTTTAATTTTTACTGATCTTGTTGGTGGAACACCTTATAAGGAAGCTGCCAAGTTGTCGCTTTCGAGGCAGGACCTTGCTGTTGTTGCAGGTTGCAATCTAGCGTCGCTATTAGAGACTATTTTCAGCAACTACGATTCGCTGTCAGAATATGCTGATACGTTGGTCAACGTGACAAAGCAGTCTGCGCAGGTACTCGATCTTTCTTTAGGCGAGTCGGAGGAAGATCCCGAAGATGGAGAAGGAATTTAAGCAACTGTCAGTTCATTAATGTTGGCACGACGAATAGGGCAGAATTAACGACCCTTTTTAGTTTTTAGGGAATTTTTTCTGAGAACATCCATGAATGAAATTTTTTAGTCCTCACGGTTGGCGTACGTATCTAACCCAAAGTAGTTCACTGAATGGATTCGGGGAACTCTAGGACTAATGAAATTGTAGGAGGTAGCCAAGGTGCAGTTACAACTTCGGAAACGTGAGATCACGCTCTTACAAACTTGGATGGACCGCTTAATTGCAGACCAAATTACATCCCCAAATCCGCGCTTTGATGGTGGTGCTCTGTGCCCGAGCTGTTTACACTTTCATGGCCGTGTTATAGATAGTATTTATCCACTGATGACACTGGCTGATTTGACAGGTGATGAGCGATACCGTATATCTGCCGAGCGCTTTTTTATTTGGGGGAATAATCTTTATTGTGATGATCACAGTTATTACAATGACGCCCAACAGACCTGGAATAAGACAACAATATTTTTTGCGCAGTCGTTAGAACTGGCCTTAACAGAGCATGGGCAAATCCTCTCGCCGCAAGTGTACGATACTTGGATCACACGCTTACGCGAAATTTCGAGGTGGATGTTTGACAATTTCACCAAATCAGATTCTGCCAACACGAATTACCATGCGGCATGTGCTGCCGCGATGGCGATGTGTGGCCAATTCCTTAACGAACCGCGTTATCTAGAACGGGCCCGAGAACTGGCAGAGTTTTGCCAAGAGCATATCACGAAGGACAACTTTCTATTTGGGGAAGGGAACCCACGAGATTTCATTACAGCGAAAGGGTGCTACTCAGTTGATGTGGGATATAGCTTAGAGGAAACACTGCCCAACTTACTTGAATATGCTGTGACGATGGCTGATGAGAAGCTGTACGCAAGGTTGGTGCATGTTGGTCAAACTTATCTGCATTTTCTCCTGCCAGATGGTGGCATGGACAACAGTTTTGGCACGCGTAATTTCAAGTGGACCTATTGGGGCAGTCGTACAAGTGATGGTGCTCTAGCCGCGTTCACTCGGCTGAGTCAGCGTGATGCGGCTTTTGGGTCGGCGGTTGATGCGCAGTTAACGCTTCTCGAACGGTGTACGCATGATGGCTATTTGTACGGCGGTCCAGATTACGCTGCTCATGGTGAGGAGCCGTGCCTTCACCATCTCTTTACGCACGCGAAGGTTCTTGCGGCATGCATTGACGAACCCACTGCTAAAAGACGATTGGGTAAAGCAACTCAATTACTCGGGCATTGGCATTTTGATGCGGTGAACACGTCTGTTTGGCGGACACCACTGGTATACGCCAGCATCACGGCAACGGACTATGCGCATTTTGAAGGGGGACACAGTGTTGGTGGCGTAATGGGGATGCTCTGGCACCGCGCGTACGGCCCGATACTTGCTAGCGGGATAACAGATACTACTAGTCGTGAGCCGTTAAATACACAGCTTAGTCGCCGAAAGGAATCGCTAGTTTCGAGCGCTTGGCGCTGGAGCTATCATGAGAAGGGTCAGGATTACTCTAATGTTTATGACTTGATGGCTCAGATGGTGACGGATAAGACTGGAGCAGCGGTTTACTTTAACTTTGCTAATAAACACTTTGAGCGATTGCCCGGGGCCCGGGGGCAGATTAGATACGAGTTATTAGACAATCGAATCACCTGGAGGCTGCGGACTTCGGTTGCAAAGCCTATTACATTGATTCTGCCAATCTGTAAACGTGAGAACTGGCAGTTTATACAAAAAGATAATGGTGTACGGATAACAAAGGGTGAAACACAACTCGTTATTTCATCAAGTGCAAGCCTCAAGTGTGTCAAACCAGGATTCGCTCTGGCTCCAGGATTTGAACTGTGTGTCCTCTATTTTGAATTAGCCAGCAATGCCAATGAGTCTTTAACTTTTGAGGTCACACCGGCGCACCAGAACTGATTTATGCCGCTAGGCCTAGGCTGTTGAATGTTTGTCATAACTTTACTGGAAAGATGGTATAGGCTAGGCTCACACACTGACCAGTAACTGCGGAATGAAGTTGTTTTGTTTGGTAAGAGGGTCAAGGGTGCATCAGTTAACAAAAGGGTACCCAGGCCGGTTGTGACCTGGGTACTCTCGGATAACATCATTAGGTTTTTCTGGCTCTTGACGAAAGCCCACTTCTTCGGATCTGGGCTTTTGTCATTCAAGGAGATTCTCTAGAGACATATTTAGGATATAGGCTATGGCTTACTATTTGAAATGTCAGTCCTCCTTACGCTTACCAAAACCGAGTAAAACGATTATTGATGTCAGTGCCAAGCCAAGAATTGTACCTGACTGGTCGATGTCGTCACCAGTTTTAGGTAATGTTTGCTTGTCTTTGGACGCATGATCTGCAGTGCTGTTTGCAAGCGGAACGGGACTGACATTATCTGTAGTGTTATTGATGCCTCCTGTTCTGCCAGTGTTTGTTTTGTTATTCTTTGGCGCCTTTAAATTAGCAGTTGAAACGGTACTACCAGAGATGTAGTTGCTCTGTTTAGGAGCAGCCTTCAGGGTAACATACTGTGAAACGCCATGCTTGCCCTTGGTATTCACGGTCACAATAGTCTTACTTCCTTGAATTGTGGCCGTTGCATCTCCTTCTGCAATGCTGAATCTACCATTAATTACGAAGGAGACAGTGTCTTGCTTGTTCGTTGGGTCCTGAATAGAGAAGCTATTGCCGCTTCTCATCATGATCATTTGACTGCTTGTCTTGATGTCATTGACTTTGCCTTTGTCAGTGAAAAATACATAACCTTCTATGCCAAGTTTGTTTTGTCGAACAGCAGCAACATCGCTGGTATTCTTCAAAATAGTCACAGCGTCCTCAGACATATATTGAGCTAACTGAGTAGCATCTTTATTTGGAACGATACTATATGCATAACTACTATTTGCGTTGCCTGCATGTTGGTAAGTTAAGGTGACGTAATCTTTAGTGACAGTCTTATCAGCGGCACCTGTCGTCACGTTCCGGACGTCTGAGTACTTACCAGTGCGACTTTCTTGTAAAATATTCACTTTATTGTTGTCAAAGAACACATAGCCCACGTTTCGTTTGGCGTTGTCGTTGTCCTCGATTGTTAGCCATCTCAACGCTGAATTGTTATCCTTGTTTTCAAGGTTCGATTTTACAGAGACGCTTTCAGTGGAATCAAACATTTTATTGTCAATTGTGGTGGTCATATCTCGCCCATTGATATCATGGATGTTTGAACCGAGGACGACAATTTCGCCGTCAAACATGAACCACGCTTTATTCGCTTCTGCGTTTTTGAATACTACAAAATCCGATGGCAGTTTATCTTTATCAGCATAGGACTGCTCGTCTCCAAGCTGCATACCCGCAACACCATAATTTTTTAATGCGGCACTGCCAGAAAAATCATTGGTGCCCAGTGGGAAATAAACATACGTATTTTGTGCGACGGATCCAGACTCAAATTCCGGCTCATGCGAATAGAAGTTTCCGCCATAAAGCTCAGGAATGGTCTTTCGTTCTTCATTCACCGTGGTGACCCCGGGTAGTTTGTTTGGATCAACCGTTGCCTGGTAATCGATACCAAAGGCTTTTGTTTGGTCCACGCCATCCTGATACAAATAATAGGCGCCATCACCTTGATACCAAGGCTTGAGGTTTTCACCCGACATGTATTCATATTTAGAAATGCGGTCGGAGCTTCTGGAGATAGCGAAGGCATATCCCGGGCGAATAAGCACCGATTTATCCATCAGGTTAAAAGCAAAATACTGGTTGTCCGTTACCGGGTTCTCGCTCGAAATGGTGTTGTCATTCAGTATCTGGTTATAAACGACGGTGTTGTTTGCCGAAGCAAATTTGCTACTGTCAACTTTTAATTGTTTAATGCTACCAAGATATTTGATGTAGCTTTGAAGCTTCTGCTGAGTTTGACCGCTCATAGAAGTCGAAAGTTGGACAAGTGCCTCAATGATGCCTGCACTGTCAGTATATCCAGAACCAGTGCGTGAGACCCCTCGACCCTTGACGATTTCCATCATATAGCCTTCGTACATCAGGGGAGAGAAACTGTTATATATCCAATTGTTAACGGTTGCCAACAATTCACCGCTCTCTAGAGAAGTCCCGTGCAGTAATGTAGTCAGCTGAGCAGTTCGGCCCAAAAGCACGATGCCGTAGCTCCCCGTATAAGGGACAGTGGAATGCTGAATAAATGATCCGTCTTCATAGAAACCGTCTGTGACCCCGTGTTGGATGTTGTCGGGATTAATAACAGCTAAGCAAGTCATAAAGTCAGAGATTGCCTTTTTAACCCTTGGCGCATCATTACTGGCCACACCCTGACAGATTCTGTCTAAGGTGATGTCTGCCAAGTTGGCACCGGTATGCTGCCGAGCATCTAAGTTCACGTCCCCAATCTTAGGTGAACCAGGTTTTTCGTCACCCCTTAAATAGGCATCCATAGTTTTAATGGATTCATTAACAAAGTCGTCGCCTAGGTCATCGTGTAGTAGTAGCAACATTGGAGACAAGCTCTTTGGCACGCCAATCTCCCACTGGTACCAGTTGCCATAGTAGCCTTTATCCGTATCTTTTAGATATTTGTCCTGCAGCCACTTTAACGCATCAATCAATGCATTTTTGGCTTCTTGGTTTTTGTACATAGTATTGTATTTACTTGGTGTTGCATACGCTAATGCGACACTATACAAGTTGGTGTACGTACTTCCAAGATTGGCCGAAAGGTCTGCAACGGTTTTATCCGTTCCTTTGCTGTTATCTAGGACAAGTTTTTCGTATACAGCATTACCAGCATGATCAAAATCAGGGATATTTGCTTTCCCTTTCTTGGCGATACTTTCCATTTTGGCTTTGTTTACGGGATCATTGTTGATTGTCTCGTTGCCAATCAGATATTCAATTTGATTGTGCTTAATCTTGCTCATTTCTTCTGAGCTGATTGCTGATTCTTCTGTCGATGACACAGTTGGTTTTGGCTCCGCAGCCACTGAAGTGGTTGATAATGCGTTGGGAGATTCTTCTGTTTTGGCAGCTGGCGTTTGCGTGTCAGTTTCATCAAGACTGGAAGGAACGGTTGCTTCAGTTGCTGTGGTTTGTGTGGCATCGTTGTTGGTCTTAGCATTTTGTGATTGAATAATCGGTTTATCGGCACTGCTCGACGACGGATCGGCTGAGCTAGCTTTCGTACTCTCGTCCTCAGGGCCTTGATCTGATAAGACGTTGGTTGATGTTGCAGTCTCAACAGTAGGATTAGTCGAGTTGGTTAATCCGCTGGCGGTAGATTGACCAGACGTTTCTACTACTCCTGTGATAGTCTCTGCAGAGGCATCGGCGTGGACAATTGAATATGGGCCAGTACCCAGGGTGATTGCAGCACCCGCAGTGGTGATACCAGCTACGAGCCAGAGCTTTCCAGCCTTAAAAAGTTTAAAGTGAGTTTTTGACACACCGTTCATTTTTCATTCCTCCTTAGTTTGACGAATATCATGCAAACAGCATCGAATCCTACTTCTGGTTAGCAATAACTGCTTCAAATGTTTGCTGGGGCTTTGAAGATGTGGTAATGGGCGGGGGGGTATCATCTCCTTTATTAACCCTGGAACATAGGGTTAACGTGTTGTCTAATTCCAGGGCAAAGGATACTACGATTGATAAGTGTTGTAAACGCTTTTATTTATACAAATTTAGGCGGGAGGTTAAGTGCAATTGAGTTAACCTTAAACTCTTTTATGTAGTGACACATCAATAGATTTACTAAATGAATAGGCTGGGTTATTTCTCGTTTTTTGGGAGCATTGCGTGTTCGTCGTTAGTTATAACGTTAACCCTAGCTTATCTTACAAGAAACGATATTATGCAATCGAAGAGACTAACCCTAGTGGCAAAGCTGATATTCCCTGGTTCCTTTGAAGTTCAAGCTGCTGTTGAAACACTGTGCTACTTTTCCTTTCGATGGATATGTTATTTGCGCTTTCCATATAAATCTTGCGACATTAGGTCACCTTGCCCGAGGCATCTACAGATCTGATTCTCTTGGCGATTTTTACTAAGTATCCCTTTGACAAACGCGCCTTTCTAGTGTATTACTGTGGTTGGTACCACGGTGGTTGGTACCACGTCAGTCTAGCCACCAGGACATTGTGTAAGAGGGGATGAGACTCATTTCATTATCAGCGGATTTAGTGAAAAAGCTTGAAGAATACATTACGAAAGAATTGAGGCCAAACGATAAAATTCCTTCGGAGCGGGCGTTGAGCAAGCAGTATCAAGTTAGCAGAAATACGGTCCGTATTGCGTTAAATCAGCTTTTCTTACGTGGGGATATTTATCGTAGCCCGGGTAAAGGCACCTTTGTAGCCGATCGGATGAGCGGCAGAACCGATGTAGCCAGCTCGATTAGCTTCACTAAGCAGATGGGTGCGATGAATCTAAATCCTAAGAGCAGGATTGAGGAGCTAAAGCAGATTGCGGTCCCCGAAAAAATCGCGAAACACTTGCGTCTTGATCCGGGGGCACCAGTGTTTGTCCTGGTTCGGTTGAGAATCGCCAATGATGAACCCATGATGTTTGAGCGGACTTATTTGCCGGCGGACCTGTTGCCAGGCTTTAGCAAGAAGTTATTGGGCACCACGCCTCTTTACGATTTGCTGGACAAACATTATGGCATTCATATCGCCACTGTCGATGAAACGTTCTTTGCAGATTTAATGGGCGATGAATACGCTAAAGCACTAAACGTTGCAACGGGATCGGCCTGCCTGAAGATTCGGCGGACAACGTTCACAGATTCTGACAGAATTATTGAATACACAAAGAGCGTGGCTCGTGCGGATCGTTTTATTTATCAAGTTCATCACGCAAATCACTAACGTGCAGTATCACAAAGGAGGATGGAAAAAGTGTTTGAACAATCGACTGAAGCACTGACAAATTTGGGGGCGGAAATCACCACCCGTGAGATAAAGCAACAGCCCGATCTTTGGCAGGAAGCTTTTGATAACTATGAGACGCGTCAGGCCGTGATTACTGATTTCCTGGCCAAGGTTACTCATCAGGCGGCCGGCCAAAAGGTGCGTGTCGTTTTCACGGGTGCTGGCAGCTCTCAGTATGTTGGCGATACTGTGACACCTTATTTACAGGCGCACGGGGACCGAGATCGCTTCGATTTTGAATCAGTGGGTTCTACCGATATTGTGTCCGATCCCGCCGAGTTCTTAAAGGCTGATACGCCAACATTACTTGTTTCGTTTGCTCGAAGCGGGAATTCGCCTGAGAGTCTTAAGACGGTGAGTCTGGCTGAGCAAATCATCACGAATCTTCATCAAATCAGTATCACTTGTGCACCTGAAGGTAAGCTAGCTTTAAACTCTGCGAACACTTCGGGGACCTTGCTATTGTTGCAGCCCGGTCGTTCCAACGATAAAGGTTTCGCAATGACCGGTAGTTTTACATGCATGTTACTGACAGCGCTGCTGGTCTTTGATACGTCAAGCATTGAGTCGAAGCGCGCATGGGTTGGTGAAATGGCCTCTATGGGGAAAGAGGTGATTGAGCGAGAACAAGAAGTACAATCCATTGTTAATCAAGACTTCGAACGAATCGTGTATCTCGGTACTGGAGCTCTGGGTCGGTTGGCTCGCGAAGCGCAACTCAAAGTTCTTGAGTTAACTGCTGGTCGATTCTCGACAATGTTTGATACTTCGATGGGTTTTCGCCATGGCCCTAAGAGCTTTGTGAATGATAAGACCCTCGTGTTTGATTTTGTAAGTAACGATAGCTACTCTCGTCGATACGACATTGATCTGTTGGAAGAGGTTAAGAACGACAAGATAGCGCCTACGATCATGGCGATTGGGGCTCGCCAGACCAATAACTTCTCAGGTTCTGAATTCAATTTTGGTGAGAGTATTTCTGCGCTCCCCGATGCGTATCAGGCACTTCCGGACATCATGTTCGCGCAGACGCTGGCCTTGCTTGCTTCTGTCAAAGTGGGTAATCGCCCTGACACACCTTCTCCCACTGGGACTGTTAATCGCGTGGTGAAAGGTGTCACCCTTCACGACTATCCAGATACGAAAGAGATCTAGGAGATGGGTGGAGGACATGACTAAATATATTCATGCTGCAAAGTTCTTTATGCCCCACGTGACAGAGTCTGGCGGCTATCTACAAATCACATCTGACGGCAAATTTGGTGAGTATTTTCCCGAAACCATACGCCCGGACGGCGATATTATTGAATACCCGGATATGTGGGTGACCCCTGGACTGGTGGATACGCATATCCACGGGCTGTTAGGCCACGACGTCATGGATAATGATTGGGCGGGTATTGACGCTATGAGCCGCAACTTGGTTAAAGCTGGGGTGACGAGCTGGCTGCCAACGACTTTGACGGGGTCATTTTCTCAACTCAAAGAAGTCTGTGCCACAATCGCACAACATGCAGGTGAAGAAAGCGGCGCAAAAATCCAGGGTATTTACTTTGAAGGGCCTTACTTTACGACTAAGCACAAAGGGGCGCAGAACCCCAAGTACTTTAAGAATCCGAGCTTGGCAGAATTCTCGGAATGGCAGTCTGCTGCTAATGGTTTGATCAAAAAAATTGCCATCGCTCCCGAGCGCGAAGACTCAGTGGCTTTTACTCGTCAGGTAGTCTCTAAAGGGACCGTTGTGGCGCTAGGGCATAGCGATGCCACCTTTGAACAGGCGAAGGCGTGTGTTAATGCGGGAGCCAGTATGTTTACGCACACCTTCAATGGGATGAGTCCCCTTAGTCATCGTGCGCCTGGCATGGTCGGAGCGGCTATGTATCTGCAGGGTGTCACTGATGAACTAATTTGTGACGGTCATCATGTCCGTCCAGAGGTGGCAACAACCTTGGTTCGGTTAGTCGGACCGGAACACGTTGCGCTTATCACGGATTGTATGCGAGCAGGGATGATGCCAGACGGCGACTATAAGCTTGGCGAACTGCCGGTCTATGTCAAAGACGGAATGGCCCGGCTGAAAGAAGGAAATAGTTTGGCGGGATCAGTGCTGCAGCTTAAAGATGCACTGATCAATCTGCTGGCTTGGGGCGCAGCTACGCCTGAAGAGGCCGTGAAAATGGCAACGGTTACACCTGCAACATCTTGCCATATTGAACAGCAATGCGGAAGTATTTTGCCAGGCCGGCCCGCGGACTATCTTGTGTTAGACGCCAAATTGGGTTTGCACGCTACGTATTTAGATGGTCAGCTGGCCTATCGAGCTGGTACCCAAGATGAAAGCAAGTAACTATTAACATCGGACTATGAGCTTTTGACAACAATATCGCAACCTAGGAACGTCATTAGGAGGAAACAACAATGCCTGCTGAATTAACTACTACCCAGTTCAACCACTTGAAACAACTCTCGAATGATGACAATGTTATCTCTGCACTCGCACTCGATCAGCGCGGATCACTGAAAAAAATGATTGCCTCCGCTTCAGGTGAAGGTGAAAGCGAAGAAGTCATCATTGATTTTAAGAAGGCTATCTCTGAAGAACTAACGAAGTACGCGAGCTCTATTCTGCTTGACCCTGAGTACGGTCTGCCCGCAGCAAAGAAACGTGATAGTAAATCTGGTCTTTTGCTCTCATATGAAAAAACTGGGTATGATGCCACAGAACCGGGCCGTTTCCCAGATTTGATTGATAATCAGAGCGCACTGCGAATTGGCGAGGAGGGTGCAGATGCGGTTAAGTTCCTCTTATATTACGATGCTGATGAAGGAGATAAAATCAACGATCGTAAGAAGGCGTTTGTAGAGCGCGTAGGTGCCGAAAGCAAAGCTAACAACTTACCATTTTTCTTGGAACTTGTGTCTTATGATGCCAATATGGACTCAGTAACTGATGCAGCTTATGCGAAGGTCAAACCTCACAAGGTGATCGAACTGACTCGTGAGTTCAGCAAACCACGTTATAACGTTTCAGTACTTAAGCTAGAAGTCCCAGTCAATCAGAAATTTGTGGAAGGCTTCACAGATGGCGATGAACCAGTTTATACAGCACAAGAGGCAGCTAATTACTACAAGGAACAGGCTGAAGCAACCAACCTGCCGTTTATCTTCTTAAGCGCGGGCGTGACAAACGAGATGTTCCTTAAGGAGCTTCACTTTGCGAAGGATTCAGGCTCTAATTTTAACGGTGTATTGTGCGGTCGGGCGACGTGGAAACTAGGTGTGAAGCCATTTGCTGCGGAAGGTGAAGAGGCTGGCAGACAATGGCTTCAAACAGAAGGCAAGGCTAATATTGAACGACTCAATAAAGTCCTTGCTGAAACGGCGACTCCTTGGAGCAATAAGGTCAAAGTTGTTGACTGATTGTTCAAAGATAACGCGGGAGGGAAGTCAATGGCGGTTACAACTATATACACGGCAAAAGCCCCGGAACCAATCGGCCCGTATTCACAGGCTAAGTTGGTTGACGGTACGCTGTACATCTCTGGACAGATTGGTTTGGACCCTGTCACTGGTCGGTTAGCAGGGGATGATATTAAGGCACAAACTGAGCAAGTCATGAGCAATCTGGACGCAATTTTGACGGCGGCTGGGAAGTCGTTTGATGATGTGGTCAAAACCACCTGTTTGTTGACCGACATGAGTGCTTTTGCCACCTTTAACGAGATTTATGAGCAGTATGCTGTTAGTAGGCCTGTCCGCTCCACTTATGCAGTAAAAGCCTTACCGGCCAACGCATTGGTGGAAGTTGAATTGGTTGCGGACTAGTCCTTTCGGAGGGGGGAACTCGCTTTTTGGGGGGTACCTCTTTTTTGTTGGGAAGGCTCTGAGTTTTGAAGCTGGCCCCCTTATCGGTGTAGAATTGGCAACGAAAGAAGATGTTGATATGAAGATCACAGTACTCGGCGTTGGCGGCATGGGTAGCCGCTTCGCCATCATGTTGCACCAGGCGGGAAATGACATCACGCTGGTGGACGGCTGGCAGGCCAATGTCGACGCGATTCGCAAGGACGGCATTCAGGCCAATTTTAACGGTAAGCAAATTGCTGAAAAAATGCCGGTTTACACGCCGGCAGAAATCGATAAAAGTGGCATTAAGGCTGACCTGATCGTCGTCTTCCTGAAGTCGAATCAACTTGAAAGCATGTTTGAGCAGGTCCAGGCGCTGATCCACCCGGACACCTACGTGCTGTGCCTGCTGAACGGTATCGGTCACGAGGACGTGCTGGAAAAGTTCGTTGCCAAGGATCATCTGATTCTTGGCATCACGATGTGGACCGCCGGCATGACCGGTCCGGGCCACGTGGAGCTGGTCGGCGACGGCGAAGTTGAGCTCCAGAACTTCGAGCCTGCTGGCAAGGACTTCGCGCTCCAGGTGGTTGACGTGTTCAAAGGCGCTGGCCTGAACCCGAAGTACAGCGACAACGTCAAGTACTCGATTTGGCGCAAGGCCTGCGTCAACGGCACACTGAACGTGCTGTGCGCACTACTGGATTGCAACATTGGCGAGCTTGGCAAGACGCGCGAGGCGCCTGAGTTGCTGCACACGATCATTGACGAGTTTGCGGCGGTGGCCAAGCACGAAGGCGTCGACCTTGATACGGCCGAGGTTTACGATCACGTCGCGGCGACCTTCACCGCCGACATCGCGGACCATTACCCATCCATGCACCAGGACCTTGTCCAGCATCATCGCGTGACCGAAGTCGACTTCATCGATGGCGCTGTCGCGCGCAAGGGCAAGAAGTATGGCATCGCTACCCCTTACTGCACGCTTTTGACGCAGCTGGTGCATGCCAAGGAGCAGTTGGTCGGGGCTAAATAGATTTAGACGGAGCAAGAAAAGTATGGACACCAGTGATGGTGTCCTTTTTGTGTTGGGGTAAAGATAAGCAGCGTGCGAATTTGATCAGAATTCGGCTATCAGGTACTGTCTCGAAGTAGCAGTGAGGTATCCAGTACCTCATGACGATCTGGTGCGTTCTTTCGTGTCATTTTTTCCACTAGAATTTCGCAGGCTTCGTAACCGATCTCGTAGGAGGGTTGCTTAACGGTGGTTAGGGATGGGGAGACCACAGTCGATAAGAAGATGTTGTCGAAACCAATAACCGACAGGTCTTTAGGAACTTTTTTGCCGACTCTTTTCGCGGCTTCTAATGTTGCAAAGGCAAAGACATCGGAACAGTTGAAAACGCCATCTATATCTTTCTTCACTTCAAGTAGGTTTGTGATTTTCGAAAGTGCTAGAGAAAAGTTGATGTCGTGAACATGGAGTATGCTGTGCTCATCGCACTGGAGATTAGCATCTCTAATAGCTTGCTTGTATCCAGCCTCACGTTCACGGGCGTACTTGTGATTCGGAGTCGAGTTCACCATCGCTAGTTTGGTTCTGCCAATACTAAGGAGATATTTAGTGGCTTGGTAGGCTGCTCTCCGGTCATCAATGCCGACGTAAGAGATGTCGGTTTGCTCAAGATATTCAGAACACATGACAACTGGTAGCTCCTGGTTCACCTTTCGAGCGGTAATGTTATCTGGAAACGCTGAAAGGGCAATGAGGCCGCGTAGATTCATGTCTTTGAGCAAATCAAAATAATAATCAGCACTGGTCTGATTCTCCGAGGCGATGATGAGCACAACGCTTAGCTTGTGCGCTTCTGCGGATTTACTAATGCCATCTAGAACTGTGGAATTGAATGGATTCGCGAGATTTGGAATTAAGACCCCGATGGTGGTGCTCACTGAGGGCCGGGTATCGTGATTGAGCCGATAACCGAGTTCATGTACGGCTTGATCAATCCTTTCCCGAGCTATTTCGCCAACGCTGCCTTTATGATTAAGTGCCCTCGATACTGTTGCGATTGAATAGCCAGTGCGCGCCGCTAAGTCGGTGATTGTGACTTGTTTCTTTTTCTTTGGCATCGAACCACACCCTCCTATAGTTGCTATGAGTAATCGTACACCCAGCGTTGTAAATTTTACACAAAATAATGTAAAGGTTTCATTGACGAAAACTGAGCCAATGAAATATGATTAAAAATGTAAACGATTACAGTAGCTGACGTTTATCCTGATTATAAGGGGGAATGATATGTGGATGTAGCTGTCGTTGGGACTGGATTTATTGGTAAACAGCACATTGAAGCGATACGACGAATTCCGGGCGCAAATTTAGTGGCGGTGTGTGAGCCGAATGCAGAACTGGCAAAACAGGTTAGCAGGTCGCTTAACATTCCTCACTACTACACAGAAGTTGAACAGATGATTAAACAAGAACCAACACTCGAAATTGTGCACAACTGTACACCTAGTGGCTTTCACTTCGAAATCAACAAGCAACTGATCAAGGCGGGAATAAATGTTTATTGTGAAAAGCCCTTTACGTCAAATGCGCAAGAATCATCAGAGTTGAAAGACCTGCTGGCGAAGGCTGGACTTAAGGGTGGTGTCAACTTCAACTATCGACATAATCTGATGGTTGAGGAAATGAAGGAACGAGTGAAGCAACAGACTATAGGTAAAGTTTGGTTTGTTAACGTTGAGTACCTTCAGGACTGGCTGTTGAAACAAACCGATTATGACTGGCGTGTTGATTCTAAGATTGGTGGGCCAACACGAGCAATCGCAGATATTGGCTCCCATTGTTTCGATACGATTGAGTTTGTCCTTGGGCGGAAGATCACTTCATTAGAGGTTCTGCGGTTGATTGAGTATCCGCAGAGAATCAAGGATGGGTCGTTAGTGCCAGTTTCCAACGAAGATGCAGCAATTATCTTGGCTGAATTCGAAGGTGGACTGAAGGGCCTGATTCGCATTTCGCAAGTTACAGCGGGGAAGAAGAACGATCTCCATGTCTTAGTTGAAGGAACCAAGCAAGCCTTGGAATGGTTTCAAGAACGTCCAGATCACCTCTGGATTGGTAATCGAGATTGTGGTAATGAAGACATCTACGCGGCAAAGCAGTATCTTCATGGGCACGCTGCCGAACTGGCAGAGTTGCCCAATGGTCATGCAGTAGGTTGGAAGGACGCCTTTACTGCAGGAATCAAAGAATTTTATGACGATGTGGCGGGTAGCGAAAATCACAATTACGTTAATTTTGCAGATGCAGACCACCTCATGAAATTGGTTGATGCGTCACTTGTAAGCGATCAGGAACGCCGTAAGGTCAATATAGATTAGGAGTGATTTTGATGAAAAAAGGAACACTGCTCAAGATTGTCGGCGCCACCTTGTTTGCCGCAACATTAGGATTAGCAGGGTGCAGTAGTAACTCGTCCTCAGACTCAGACAAGACTACCGGAGGGGCAGATAAAACGCTCGCGGTAATTATTCCAAGTTCTGATCATGGCTGGCAGGCCGGCGTTAACTACTACGCCAATCAAGAAGTGAAAAAACTTGGCTTGAAGAATTATAAGATTGTGACCTCATCCAGTGTTAACGAACAAGCTTCACAAATCGATGACATGATTTCTCAGGGCGTCGGCGCCATCGTGCTACAGCCGCAGACAGACGAAGTGTCAGTCGCGGCCAAGAAGATTGTTAACGAAAAAATTCCGTTGGTAGTCTTCGATCGCAAGGTTGACGCAGATTACACTGCTTACGTGGCTGGGTCTAACCCACAAATTGGCGAGAAGTCAGCTGAAAAGATAGGTGATGAGTTGGATGGTAAGGGTACAGTAGCCATCCTTAACGTTCCTAGCTCTGGTTCGGTTAGCGCAGAGCGGACCGATGGCTTTAAAAAAGTCATGAAGGATAAATATCCAAACATTAAACTGGTTGAAATGACTGCAGATGACTTCACGCAAGAAAAGGGCTTGAAGGCAGCTACGGATATGCTCCAGTCCAACAAGCAGGTTGATGGGATCTTCTCAATCGATGATGAATCGTCAATTGGTATCCTGCAAGCCATCAAGGACGCGGGACGCAAGGATATTAAGATTATCTCCGGCGCCGGTGGCGATCAATCATACTTCAAGAAGATTGACGAAAGCACCGATATTACATGCTTTACTGCAACCTACAGCCCTTCAATGATTGGTGACAGTATTAAACTGGCCAACGATGCAATGAATGGTAAGAAAATTAAGAGGAACAACATCATTGCGCCGACTATCGTCACCAAGGACAACGTGTCCAAGCACTTTGACTCGAAGTCACCATACTAAGTTAGGTGGTAGCCTATGACCAATGTCGTCGAAATGAGACACATCGAGAAATCGTTTGCACATAACCGAGTCCTCAAAGACGTCAACTTTTCTCTTGCTCCTGGCTCAATTCATGCCTTGTTGGGTGAAAACGGGACAGGTAAGACAACGTTGATGAATATATTGACGGGCTTATATACTAGGGACTCGGGTGAAATTGAGATCAATGGCGCACCTGCGACCATTGACTCGATGAAGCAGATTGCGTTTATCCATCAAGAGCTCTCGTTAGTAAACGACCTTTGTGTGTATGAAAACCTCTACCTTGGTCGAGAGCTAAAGACTCATGGCTTGTTAGATCGGAAAAAAATGATCAGGGAAACGCAGAGCTTCGTTGATCAAGTTGGGATCAAGTTAAACCCGACTGACATGGTCCGTGACTTGAATGCATCTTACAAGCAAATCACTGAGATCGTACGTTCCCTCATGCGCGATGCGAAAGTGATTATTATGGACGAGCCAACAACTTCCCTAACCGACGTGGAGATCGGCGAGATTTTTGAAATCATGCGTACGTTACGTTCGCATGGGGTCAGCATTATCTTTATCTCCCATAAGCTGAATGAGGTCCTTGAGATATGTGATAGTTACACCATTATGCGAGACGGCGTCGTGGTGGCAGCGGGTGAGGTGACACCTACTTTAACCGAAGCTGAGATCAGTCGGCACATGGTCGGAAAGGAACTGTCTAGCTCAGAAATCTACCGACCACGTCAAATCGGCGATAAGGTTCTTGAGTTGGCACATTACACCAAAGATCGTGAGTTTAATGACGTTACCATGAGCGTCAGAAAAGGCGAAGTGGTAGGCGTCACTGGGTTGCTCGGCGATGGCCGCAGTGAGTTGTTTAGCACAGTAGTAGGCGCTGACAAGCCTGATTCCGGTCAGCTGCTGATTGATGGGAAACCCGTGCGGATCAGAACCACTTCAGAGACGCGTCGGTATGGGATTGCCTATCTTCCCAAAAATCGGAAGGAAAATGGCATCATCAAGGACTTGGATATCGCTGAGAACATGACCTTGCCGATGCTCGACAAGATTAGCAAGATGGGCTTGATTGACAATAAGTTGATGAGCAAGACGGTCAATCACTACATCAAGCAGATCAATATCAAGGTGGCAGATCCGAAAGACGCGATTGGTTCACTATCGGGTGGAAACCAGCAAAAAGTATTACTGGCCAAGGCATTAAACATGAATCCAAGAGTGATGATTTTAGATAATCCGACTCAAGGGGTGGATGTTGGCGCCAAGGCTGAAATTTACAACCAAATCATGGACTTAGCTGAGCAGGGGATCAGTTTCGTGATCCTCTCCAGCGAGATTCCGGAAATTCAACAACTCTGTGACCGAGTCTACATTATGTTCCACGGGGAAGTCAGAGCAGAGCTGCCGCATGCGGCAATCAACGAACAAGATGTGATGCTAGTAGCAACTGGTGGGAAGTTGGGAGGCGAGTAAATGAATCAAGTTCAGGAGACGAGTGTGACTGGTAAAAACGAAAGAAAACATGTCAACGTGAGAAAACTGATTGCAAATCACAGTGCGATTTTCGCTTTCCTCATCCTGTTTGTTGTTGCGGTAATGCTCAGGGGACGTGTCTTCCTAAGCATGAATAACATCATGAATATTCTGATGAATAACTCTATCATCGGAATCATTGCACTAGGCATGACGCTGATCATCATTACTGCTGGTATTGATCTGTCCGTTGGCTCTCAATTGGCGGCAACAGGCTTGATTTCGATGACAATTTTGAATTCCACACAGAACATATTCTTAGGGATCGTGGCTGCTCTGGCGGCCGGGCTCTTGTTTGGCGCAGTGACCGGGGGATTGGTTTCCCGATTTGGAGTACCGGCGTTTATCGTCACCCTTGGCACCATGCAGATTTACCGCTCAGTCGCTGAATATTATTTCAACGGCGGAGGGGTGTTGGTAAAAGGTAACTCCAGTGATGCTTTTACGGCAATTTCAAATACCAAGGTATTTGGAATTCTCCCGATGCCTGTCATTTACTGGTTTATCCTTTGTCTGATTATCAGTTTGGTGGCAAAACGCACAGCCTTTGGGCGTCACGTGTACGCAGTTGGTAGTAACGAGCGCGCAAGTTTCCTATCATCCATTAACGTAAATCGCGTGCTGATCATGGTTTACGCCTTGTCTGGGGTGTTAGTTGCCGTTGCCTCTGTCATTGAAGCTTCCCGTCTTGGCAGTATGAACTCCGCGTCATCGAGTAGTGGCTACGAAATGGATGCGATTGCTGCTGTAGTGATTGGTGGTACAGCGATGGCAGGTGGGCGAGGAACGATTCTTGGTACCGTATTTGGAACGTTGACCCTTGGCATCATCAACAACTTGATGAACCTGATGGGTGTACCATCTTTCTTAGTAGGGGCAATCAAAGGCCTGATCATTATCGGGGCAGTATTAGTTCAACGGTCCGTTTCTAAAAATGAAGGCTAGGAGGTGAGTCGATGAAGTTAGGATTGTTAAGTGCTATTTGGGCGAATAAAACGTTTGAAGAAGTAATCGATTACGCTGCAGCCAGTGGCATTCAAAGTGTTGAGCTCGCATCTTGGCCAAAAGGCAATGGTGTACGCCGTTATGCAGGAACTTCACACGTTGACGCCGATTCACTGAATCAGCAAGAAGCAGATCGACTTAGACAATATGCTGATGAAAGGGAAATTGAGATTGCTTCTTTGGGCTATTACCCAAATCCATTGGATGCAAATGAGGAGATAGCACACGCTGCTATCGATCATTTGTACAAGGTGATCGATGCCGCAAAGATGATGAGAGTACCACTGGTGACAACGTTTATTGGCCGAGACCAGACCAAGAATATCAATGATAATCTGGTGTTAGTTGGTAAAGTCTGGCCGCCGATCCTTGATTATGCTCGAGATCTGGGCATTAAGATTGGGATCGAAAACTGCCCAATGCTTTTTACCAACGACGAATGGCCTGGCGGGCAGAATGTCATGACTTCACCTGACAACTGGCGGAAGGTTTTCAAAATTCTCGATTACGACAACTTTGGGCTCAACTTTGATCCTTCACACTTTGTCTGGCAGATGCTTGATTACATTAAGCCCATTTACGAATTTAGTGAGAAGCTGTTTTTAGTCCATTTCAAGGACATTAAACTTTTACCAGAGAAGCTTGCTGATGTGGGTACTATGGCAACTCCACTTCAGTATATGGTGCCGAAGATTCCTGGATACGGAGATATTGATTGGGGAAAGTTTGTTTCAGCCTTGACTGATGTTGGCTATCAAGGAAATACCATAATTGAAATCGAGGACAAGTCCTTCGAAGCTAATGATCAGGCAGTGGATCAAGCAATTAAGCACAGCATTCACTATATGGAAAATTTTGCCCCAGTTTACAATTCAAGTGCAACACCTTAGCGACTAGACCAAAAAGGCCATG
>NZ_AYZJ01000101.1:0-624 GCF_001436615.1 Lacticaseibacillus camelliae DSM 22697 = JCM 13995 | reverse complement strand
AATTCAAGGAACTTCAGCGCAGGGGGTGAACAAGCAACGTCGACTGGCCTACGTCGCAATCAGAGAGGTCAGTCAAGGCAATCACGGTGCCGTGTCAACGCTTTTAAGGCTTATCGGCGTGAGTCGGCAAGCCTACTATAAGGGGCTCAGACGCACCGAGACAGTCTGGGAACAACGCGATACCAAGCTCAAGGAAAGAGCGCAATGCTGGTACGACTTTCATCACCAGGGGATTGGCGCAGACAACCTCTTAATTGCCCTTCAGCATGACGCCGAGATTACCTTTCCGGTGACGGTCAAGATGGTTAAACGGGTGCAAAGAGAGTTGGGCATCCACTGCCAGATTCGCGTCAAGAAGCGCCATCGGCGCAAGGAAAGTGAACAGCACGTGCTCGACAATGTACTCAACCAGAACTTTGAAGTTGATGGCCCAAACCAGGTCTGGTTATCAGACTCAACAGAATTGAAGTATGGCATGAATGGTGAGTACACTATGCGTCTGAGTGGCGTGCTTGACCTGTATGGACGACGTTTACTCTCGTCTAACCTCAGCAATACCGAGACTGCCTCCGCAGAGATCCAAGTGTTCCAGCGGGCGTTTGAGGCCTCTGGCGAAGTACACCC
>NZ_AYZJ01000100.1:0-624 GCF_001436615.1 Lacticaseibacillus camelliae DSM 22697 = JCM 13995 | reverse complement strand
AATTCAAGGAACTTCAGCGCAGGGGGTGAACAAGCAACGTCGACTGGCCTACGTCGTAATCAGAGAGGTCAGTCAAGGTAATCGTGGTGCAGTGTCAACGCTTTTAAAGCTTATCGGCGTGAGTCGGCAAGCATACTATAAGGGGCTCAGACGCACCGAGACAGCCTGGCAACAACGCGATACCAAGCTTAAGGAACGGGCTCAGTACTGGTATGACTTTCACCACCAGGGGATTGGCGCAGACAACCTCTTGATTGCCCTTCAGCATGACGCTGAGATTACCTTTCCGGTGACGGTCAAGATGGTTAGACGGGTGCAAAGAGAGTTGGGCATCCAATGCCAGATTCGCGTCAAGAAGCGGCATCGGCGGAAGGAAAGCGAACAACACGTACTCGATAATGTACTCAATCAACACTTTGAAGTTGATGGCCCCAACCAGGTCTGGTTATCAGACTCAACCGAATTGAAGTATGGCATGAATGGTGAATACACTGTGCGACTGAGCGGCGTGCTTGACCTGTATGGACGTCGGCTACTCTCGTCTAACCTCAGCAATACCGAGACCGCGTCCGCAGAGATCCAAGTGTTCCAGCGGGCGTTTGAGGCCTCTGGCGAAGTACACCC
>NZ_AYZJ01000099.1:0-1646 GCF_001436615.1 Lacticaseibacillus camelliae DSM 22697 = JCM 13995 | reverse complement strand
CCGATGGCGTAACCGTCTTTGATGTCGTTCATCGTGGCGCGGCCGATAATCTCGGCCTCTTTGAGTGCGTCTGTCTTCTCAGTTTGTTTGTTGACGAAGTGGCCCATGCCGCCGAATTTGTTGTCATTCTCAGCTTGCTTATTTGCGAAGTGACTCATGCCGCCGAATTTGTTGTCATTCTCAGCTTGCTTATTTGCGAAGTGGCTCATGCCACCGAATTTGTTGTCATTCTCAGCTTGCTTATTTGCGAAGTGGCCCATGCCGCCAAACTTGTTGTCGTTTTCAGCTTGCTTATTTGCGAAGTGGCCCGTGCCGCCGAATTTGTTGTCATTCTCAGCTTGCTTATTTGCGAAGTGGCCCGTGCCGCCAAACTTGTTGTCGTTTTCGGTCTGAGAACTAAGAGCTTGATTCTCGCTTCCGCTAGCTGTCTCTGCTGCGACCGAGTTTCCCTCGACTGTAGATACACTAAAAAGTGTTGCCGCTGCAACACCAGCGGCAATCCAAGCCTTATGAGCTTTGTACAACCTTTTTGCTCCAGATCTATCCTTCATACAAGGTGCCTCCAATTAATTTGTATAGTTTAACAATGGCTCTTGTAGATGGTCATTAGTGTCAGTTAGCCCCCGGGGAAAGCGCTGCCCATACCATCTGAGGTGAATTATATGGAGTATCGTTGAATAGATAAACTATAAAAAAATAAGCAATATTACTGATATTCTCAAATTTTAGGATTAAATATCCAAGTAAGCGAGTGGAGTAATGGTCACAGGCTAATATACGTGATCAAAGAAATTTGCGTATCGGCCATCATAGTGCTAGGAATAACGCTTATAAGTTGGAAAGCATTATCGATTAAATCCGTCCTTATTGTCTAATGAGGTACTAATATCTTCTGATAATTGATTAATAAATTCTCAGTTTTTAATCATAAATAGGCCACGAGCCTTATTTATGACGTATTTAAGCATCTTTCGGATGGGTATTATTGAATTTTAAATAACAAAATAAATTTTATTTATGATAATAACCGTTTTCTATTTTTAGTATTTTTGTTGTGAGTCTTAGCTGTAATCGGGATGTAAGTTATAACGGAGGCAGTGAAAAATGTTTAAAATCACTTCGCGAGCAAGTGACATAACAGTTTAATGTTTTACGGGTCGCGCTAATAATTTCTTCAAGCTTGGTTCCAGCGAGCCTGCATGTCAGGGTGATATACTTTCTTTGATCGCACCGTGACGAGATAGATGTGTATAGTATCCACGTTGGTTGTGGTGAAGTGAACAGGAGGCCGTTCAAGATGCGAGAAAATTACACACCGGAAGAGGCCCAAGATAGTTTTTTTGATATCCTGGATGAAATCAATAAGGATCATAAGGTGGTTCATGTGAGTTCGCCGGAGCAAGTGGGTAAGGGTGTGCGTATTATCTGTGATGAGGATTACTGCACGCTTGTTAAGGCGCTGTATCTCTCTTGGTATGATGCAAAAGGGGAGACAGCCAACTGGCAGGCTGATCCCCAGTATGAAGATACCGTTGATACGCTAAAAACGATGGCCAACCGCGAGCGGTGGCCAGATCAACGCATAAAAGATCCCCAGTTTACAATTCAAGTGCAACACCTTAGCGACTAGACCAAAAAGGCCATGA
>NZ_AYZJ01000098.1:30968-44238 GCF_001436615.1 Lacticaseibacillus camelliae DSM 22697 = JCM 13995 | reverse complement strand
AAAAAAAGCCCCACAATCATTAGACACTTTGTCTAACAATTGTAGGGCACTTCACAATGAAGTACCGCGACTTTTTTGAGTGGAGGCGCAGATAATGAAAGTGATGCTGATCGGCGCACCTGGCAGTGGGAAGTCGACACTGGCCCGACAGCTGGCGCAGCAAACTGGCTGGCCGCTGCTGGCGCTGGACCGGGTCTGGCACGCGATGGATTACTCCGCTGCCGCCAAGGTCCATTTCATCACCAAGCAGACGCAGTTTATGGCTGCGCATCAGGACTGGCTGATCGATGGTAATTTCACCAGTACCATTCCGCTGCGGCTCGCTTCCGCCGACTTAGTGGTGTGGCTGCGGGTGCCAAGCCTAGTGGCCCCACTACGTCTAGTTCGCCGTTCACTGGCCTTCCACCACGATCCGCAGAGCCGGCCGGACATGGCGCCAGGCTTTCAGGAACATTTGGACCGAGACTACTTGGATTTTTTAACGTATGCGGTGACTTTTCGCAGCCGGGTAGAGCCCCGCTTGGCGGCGCTGCTCTCGGCCGCGCCCATCACAACACGGATTCGCATCATTCAAAGTGCCAGTGGCAAGTCTGCCTTAATTGGCGAACTCACTAGCCTCGCGTCTGGGCAGGTTCCGCGCCGGACATCATCAGTGCAGCAGTGATCAAGCAGCTAGCTGACGCACCTTAAGAGGAACAAGGCAGCTTCATCGCTGATTTGGATACGTACCTGGACTATCTTGCGGCGCATAAGATCATGACCATGAAGCGCGCCGCCACGCTCAGGCAGGCGGGGCAAGACGCTGCTACTAAAGCGAAGCAAAGCGGTGGGCGGGTCATTTCAATGAAGCAGGTTAAGAAGTTGGTTAAGGACAAAAATTCGCGGCACTGATCTTGCTGTTCCACGTGAAACAAATTGATCGGAATTTTAAAAACGGCGCTGGGCGGCAAGGTTCAGCGCTGTTTGCTTACACGCCGACGTACAGCGCGTACTGATACTCGTCCTGCCACTGGTCGGCGAGCCAAAATTCGCGGCGGTGGTGAGCTTCCTGGGTCATGCCGAGGTGCTGGTAAAAGCCGATGGCGGCAGTGTTGCTGGCAAGGACGCGGAAGCTGATTTTGCCGACGGCTTGCTGGGCGGCCTCGGCCTTGACTGCGTCGATCAGCGCGCGGCCGATACCTTCGCCTTGGGCCATCTTGCTGACAGCCAGGCCGGCGACCCACTGGTGGCGCATGCTGGCGTATGGTCCGGCAAAGTGGCACGTGATGTAGCCGCATACCTGGCCGGCGTCAGTGCAGGCGACCAGTGTCACTGCCGCGTGATGTAGCAGATCCGTTTTGAACCCATCGTATTCATCCGGCTGCATCATGTGCGGCGTTTTGGTTTCATCCATTTCGCCGGTTTCAATTTGCCAGACGGTGGACATGTCGCCATCAGTGGCTGGTCTAATCGTGATCATTTGAAGGTTTCTCCTTATCTTGTGGTGAATCCACAGTGGTCCAGGGCCAGTCAACAACTGGCAGGTGCGGCCTGGGCAGGGCACCGCGCAGGGCGACAGTCAACTGCCCAATCGCGAGTTGCCACTGCTGGTGCGCCGTGGGGTCGCCGTGCCGTAGTCCAGCTAGAATGATTTTGGCATTTTGCGGCCAGTTGCTTTTCAGCTCGGCAAAACTGGTCGCGTCGGTGCGCGTGACCAACGCGTAAGCCGCGTCGAGGCAGGCTTGCTTGGTTTCGTCTGACAGGCTGGCGGTCCAGGTCGCGATTGTGTCCTGGCTGAGCTGAGACAGCAGGTCAGTTTTCGGCAACGAGACGAAATCTTCGCTTGAAACGGTCCAGGAAAAAGGATCATGCTGGCTGAAGCCGTGGGCGCGGCTTTGCACCACAGTAAAATCAGAATCGGGATCAAACAGGGTGCCGATCAGGCTGGTTTTCGGCACCAGCTTGTGCACGCGCGGTGAAAGCGGCGTTGGGACCGGCTTCCCGATGCCCGGGCCGTCTGCGTTGAACACGGCCTGCACTTGATCCTGAAGGGCACCAGGTGCTTCAACAAAGGCATAAGTCGCCAGCGTCCCGCCCTTGGAGTGCCCACCCAGAAAATACGGGCCCGGATAGGTCGCGGCGATGCGCTTGAAGTAGGCCAGAGCGGCTTTCTGAGACGGGATGGCTTGCATGTAGGCCATGTTAAAGTCTTCCTTCCAGTCGACAAAATCGGCGCGGGTGCCGCGAAAGGCGATGAACTGGCCGTGCGGTAGGGTGAGCGTCAGGGCCGAAAACTGTTTTTGCGCCTCGACGTCGAGTTGGGTGACCTGATCGTGCCACGCAATTGGCCGATACCGCGGCGCGTGAGTCATCAGTTTCAGCAGTGCCAGATTTTCCGCGGGCCGCCAGGTGTGCTGGGTCAAGGCGGTGAGCTGAGTGCTTTTATCCAAGGCGTGCAGGGTGCCACTGGTCACCGGCAACTGTGCAAAATCGAAGTAAGCCAGCTGCGAAAGGAGCACCCCGTCGATTGGCCCGAGTGGCACGGCGCTGAACGGTTCTTGCGCGTAGCTTCTTGCGTAATCCAGCATGTTGGGCATCCGTCTCACCTCCTAGGTTTATTATGCCATAGCTGTTAAGTGATTTTAGGGTAATCAAAAGGCCGAAGCCTCTGCCCCGGCCTGACACTTATTTCTTGCGGTACATCATGTAGAGCGACATGATAGAGTCAGCCAGCATGATGATGGCCATGAGCCACATGGCGTGCGTCATGTTGACCATATTCATGCTAATGTTAGTGGCAAAGACCATCCATACTAGGACAGCGTTGGCGGCAAACATTAACCAGGTAAATAGCTTAGACATTTTACACCCCTCCAGATCTATCCACTATTTATAACGATTCTATTCTACACTGTTTTCGGGCTGGAAGCGTGTTAAAATGGAATCGGACTTAGGTGAGGCACAATTTCCTTGCCAATGATGAAAGGGGAAAGATTATGACACAGCATGTGTATGATGATTACTTTTTCGATGAACCGGCGTACAACACCCACGACGGCGGCTATGTGCCGCTTGAAGTCGCGGACGCGCCGGAGTCCCAGCTGGCGATCCCGCCGCTGTTAAAGCCTGACAAAGAGACTGACACCGATGCGTGGTATACGTTGGAGGCGCAGAAGGGCGAGACCCAGATCCTGCCCGGCGCCAAGACCAAGACTTGGGGTTACAACGCGCCGCTGCTCGGCACGACGCTGGCGTTTGAAGTCGGCAAGCACATTCATGTGACATTGAAAAATTCGCTTGATGAATTGACCACATTCCACTGGCATGGGTTGTCGGTATCCGGTCCGTACGTGGATGGCGGCTGCCACGCGCCGGTTTACCCTGGCGAAAGCAAGCAAATCGACTTCACGCTTGACCAGCCGGCCGCGACGACTTGGCTGCACGCGCACCCGTGTCCGTCGACCGCTGAGCAGGTCTGGCATGGTTTAGCCGCAATGGTGCTGGTGCGTGATCAGCACGAGGCCAGCCTGCCGCTGCCGCGGACTTACGGCGTTGATGACATTCCGCTGGTCCTCCAAGACCGCCGCTTCCACGAAAATAACCAGTGGGACTACCACGCCGATTACGATCCAGATGGTGTGCAGGGCCCGACTGCGATGATCAACGGGACCGTCAACCCAGTCTTTGATGTCACCACCCAAAAGCTGCGTCTGCGGATCCTTGATGGGGCCAACCGCCGTGAGTGGCGCCTGCATTTCTCCGACGATTTGGAATTCACCCAGATTGCCAGTGATTCCAGCTTGCTGCCGGAGCCAGTTCACTTCACACACCTGATGCTGACCTGCGCGGAACGCGCCGAGATCATTGTCGACTTTAAGAACTATAAGGAAGGCGACACGGTTACCCTGTTCTCCGATGATGTGCCGATCGTGAAGTTCCGCATTCACGCTTTCAAGCCGGATAACAGTGTGCTGCCGGATCACCTGATCGACATTCACGCGCCAAAAGTGCTGCCGACGACGCCGGTCCGCAAGATCGTGATGTCGGGGATGGATGAGCAAGTTGCCATCGACGGTAAGAAGTTCAACATGCAGCGCATCGATGCCACGCAGCCGATTGGCTTAGCTCAGTACTGGGATGTCACCAATACCAACACCATGCACGGCGGCATGGTTCACCCGTTCCATGTGCACGGCACCCAGTTCCTGGTCATTTCCCGCAACGGTGGTGCGCCTTATCCGAACGAGCATGGGTACAAGGATACCGTTGGCGTTAACCCTGGTGAAACGGTTCGGCTACTTGTGCGGTTCGACCTGCCAGGCGTCTACATGTATCACTGCCACATCATCGAGCACGAAGACGGCGGCATGATGGCCCAGATTCAGACTTACGATCCGAACAAGCCGATGCCGAAGTACAGGCTCATGGATATGGAGACGCTGACTCAGGCCTTCGCCAAAGAGCGTGGCGTGGATCCAGACACCATGTGGATGGCCGGCATGGATTCATACAAAAAGATGGGTATGAAGATGTAGGCCAATCTTTTCCCGGGAAATAGTGAAGTGGTTCGGCTGGCACGCATGGCGCGTCAACTGGACCACTTTTTGATATCACCCAGGAAATATTCGGTGCGAAAATGCGGTGGCGGCGGGCCGCACGAGCAGGCCGCGAATCGCGTAGGCCAGCACGAAGGAGCGCGCCCAGGTGATCAGAAGAGCAGAAACGGGGATGCCGGGCAGCGCACCCGCCATTACCATGCCCCAGGTCGACATGCTCAGGCACATGATGATGATTGTCGCCCACTGATGAATGCGTTGTGCCCGTACGGGATCAAGGGCGTGCTCTGGGGTGGTGGCGAACACGTTGATCAGCAGGTTCACGGCCGGTGCGGCAATCGTCAGATTCCACGCAAATGCGATCAGGATGGTGGGCGTCCAGCCGCTGAGAAACGTGGTCAAGGCAGCCGCGGTCAAGCCCAGCCGGAAAAGGATGTTGAGACCGCTCATCAACGAGCCCATGCCCAGACACATCTCGGCGGTGAAGAAAAGCTGTTGTTTGCTGTAGGTGTACATGCCCGCTGGCCTCCCTTTGTGCCCGGTGAGTGGCTGGTGCTAGCCAGTCTCGCGGTTAGTGTATGCTGGGGCGCTGAGTTGAGGCAACTAATTTGCCTTGGCGTCAGTGCGGCCGTCAGCCGAGGCTCTTGACGGTATCAATTCCAGACGGTCCTAGGTTATGATTAATGTAATGAATAGTGGAGGTAACACGATGTCAGAAACTAAGCTTGAACTGGCGACTTTGGTCCCGTACCACGACCATCAAATCGCCAGCCGCTCATTGTCCCGCCGCCTGGGCATTACGCTGCCGCTGACAGTGTACGCGATGGCAGCAGGGGAAACCATCAGCACCGAAACTGCCAGCCGAACACGTCTTTTTCAGTGCCTCGATGGAGCACTGACTGTCATTTTTACGGATCATCGCACCGTCGTCGAGCCTGGAGCGATGCTCGTGGTCCCAGCCGGCACGGCGCATACGTTAAGCGCTGAGCAGCCCTGTAAGTTCATGCAAATCGAAAGTGAGGTTCGCAAATGACCTACATTGATAAAATTCCACAAGCCACCGTGGTCGACCTCAAGCAGCTGATTGACTTAGCCGACGGTGAAGTCACCAGTCGCACCCTGGTCCAGCGCCCCGATTTGACGTTGACCCTGTTTGCGGTGGGTACTGGCGAAGAGATCGGCGGTCACGAAGCCGCTGGCGATGCCATGGTGAACGTGTTGAGCGGCGTGGCAGAAATCACGATTGCTGATCAGGCGTACATGGTGGCGGCTGGTCAGACTATTGTGATTCCCGCCGGTCAGCGCCACTCTCTGTATGCCAAGGAGGGTTTTCAGATGCTGCTGACCGTTGTGAAACCGGCCCAGTCTTGAGTGAAACTCTTTGCCGCGACGAAAAGGGACGCTACTCTATGTGAGAGTGGCGCCCCTTTTTTCGTGTGTGGGGTACGTCTAGTCGGCGGCCTTATCACCAGGGTGCGAACCGGGTCTGCCGCCTCGAGGTCCGTGCGGTCTGCCGCCAAAATCAGGGCGTTCGCCATAACCGCCAAAGCCGCGGCTGGGCCCGCCGTCCCACTCCTGCCGGTAGCCGTGGTGGCCGTGGTGCCGCCGCGGGCCAAACTGGCCGAGCTTTTCAAAGTAGGCATCGACAGCCTGGTCCTGGTCCCCGGTTTCCAGGCTACCGACAAGCTTCAGAATCAACCCGGTCAACTGCGCCTGTTCGTCTGCAGTCAGACCGGCGAACATTTTATCCGCCAGCTGGTCCTTGTCGTTCCGGACACTTTCAATGAACTGTTTGCCGTCATCGGTAAGTGAAATCAACTGCACGCGGCCGTCGGCTTCGGATGGGATGCGGGTGATCAAACCTGCGTCCTCGAGCTTTGCCACCATGGCGCTGGCGGAGCTGGGCCGGATGTCGAGGGCCTCAACGATGTCGGCATTAGTCAGGTGATCGTGCTGTGCAATCAGGCGCAGCACGCGAAGTTGGCCGCGCGGGGCGTCGCCTTCGCGGTGGTCGGAATGCAGCGTCCACATGGCACTTTGCGCAAAGCCTCGCTGCGTGAACAGGCGGCCAAAGAGTCTAAGCAATTGTTGAGTATCTTGAGTCATCAGCGATTACCTCCAAGAATTTTATTTAGCTAGCCATATAATAAGACTAACTAACGAAACAAGTGTAATCACTTAGTTAGTTTTTGTCAATAGGGACTAACTAAAAAACTTTTTCAGCGATTTTCTGCGAACTTGATGCTGGTCAAGTCGAATCTTTCTGCTATGCCTTAAGCTGAACTTGTCAATAAGGAAAGGCCATTCGGCAGGCGTCGAAACGGTCAACTTCAAGGAGAGTGGAAGATATGAAATTTCAGATGTGGATCGAAAAGCACACGACTCAGCTCACCGCCGTTTCGGCGCTTCTGATTGTGCTCGGGTACGCAGGCCGATACCTGCTGAATGCACCGCTGGTCTATACGGTCAGCTTGATGGTTGCTTCGATTGTTGCCGGCATTCCGATTTTCTTGCATGCCTACCAGGCGCTGCGCGTGAAGGTCATCAGCATTGAACTGCTGGTCACTATCGCGGTGATCGGGGCGTTTATCATCGGTGAGTACAACGAAAGTGCCATTGTGACCTTCCTCTTCCTGTTCGGGAACTTCCTGGAACAGAAAACCCTCACCAAGACCCGTCAGTCCATTAAGAGCCTGACCGAAATGGCACCGACCAGCGCGGAACTGGTCCACGATGACGGGACAATTGAAGAAGTCGACGTTGACGACCTGGATGTCGGCGACGTGGTCCAAGTCAAAACCGGTGGTTCGATCCCGGTCGACGGTGAAATCGTCGACGGTCAAGGGTACGCCGATGAAGCTGCCGTGACCGGCGAGTCGCGCGCCGTCACCAAGAACGCCGGGGATACCGTGTTCTCCGGCACGCTGCTCAGCGACGGGTACGTGAAGATCAAGGCGACTAAGGTCGGGGACGACACGACGTTTGCCAAGATCATCGAGCTGGTTGAAGACGCGCAGGACACGAAGTCCCATGCCGAAAAGTTTATCGACCGCTTCGCCAAGTATTACACCCCGGCGGTGCTGGTCATCGCGTTGGTGGTCGGCCTGATTTCCCGCGACTTTAAGCTTGCCATCACGGTGTTGGTGCTTGGGTGCCCTGGGGCTTTGGTCATCGGCGCGCCGGTTTCCAACGTGGCTGGCATCGGCAACGGCGCCAAACGCGGCATTTTGGTCAAGGGGGGCTCCGCCATGGATACCTTCTCGAAAGTCGACACCTTCGTGTTTGATAAAACCGGCACGCTGACCACAGGCAAAACCGCGTTGGCAGACAGCAAAGTTTACGGTCCAGACGCCAACCAGGTATTACAGCTGACCGCCGCCGTCGAGGCGCTGTCCGATCACCCACTGGGCCGTGCGCTGACGCAGGCCGCCGATGACGCTCACCTGGATTATCAGTCTCTGTCAATCGAAAACAGCAGCACCATTAAGGGCCAAGGCATCACTGCCACCGTTGCCGGTCACACCGTATGCGCCGGGAACCGCAAGCTGCTTGAGGCGCACCACGTTCAGCTAACCGACGAACAGGCGCAGACGCTAAGTCAGTTCCAGGCCACCGGCAGTTCGATTGTCATTGTGGCCGTTGATACGCAGGTCGCCGCGATTTACGCCATCGCCGACACCATTCGCGAAGGCCTGAAAGATGAGCTGGCCGAGCTGAAAAAGGCCGGTGCCAAGCACCTGGTCATGCTGACCGGTGATAACACGCAAACCGCGAATTACGTCGCGGATCAGCTGGGGATCGATGAGGTCCACGCTGACTTGCTGCCGCAGGACAAAGTTACTTATGTGAAGAAGTTTGAAGACGAAGGCCGCACCGTTGCCTTCGTTGGGGATGGCATCAACGACAGCCCGTCCCTGGCCACTGCCGACATCGGCATCGCGATGGGCTCAGGCACCGACGTCGCGATTGAAACCTCTGACATTGTCCTGATGAAGTCCAGCTTTGCGGCCTTGGACCACGCGTACAAGCTGGCCAAGAAGACCGTGCTTAACACGCGTGAGAACATCTTCATCTCCATTGCCGTGGTCGCCTTCCTGCTGCTGGGCCTGATCGCCGGCTTCATCTACATGGCCAGTGGGATGTTCGTTCACGAGGCTTCTATCTTAGTCGTTATTTTCAACGCGATGCGCCTGATCAACTACGGGAAAAACGACGACAAAGAAAAATCAGAAAATGTCGCGAACTTGACCGCGGTCAATTCCACGAAGTAACGAACCCGGTAGAATGAACTTGTAAATAAGCGAAAGGGAGTCTTTTCAATGAGTAAAAAAATTACGATGCAACTGGATCAGCTAACCTGCCCGTCTTGCCTCACCAAGATCGAAGGCGCCGTTAAGCAGCAGCCTGGGGTTTCCAATGTGAAGGTGCTGTTCAATGCCGGAAAGGTGAAGGCCGATTTCGACGACACCCAGACCTCTGCCGATCAGTTGTCGGACGTCGTCACCAAGCTGGGTTACGAAGTCAAAAAAGTGCGCGTGAAGGACAACGAGTAGGGGGCAAATCATGACAATTGATGAACAATACGAAGCAGAAGTGAAGCAAGCGGATCTGGATCACCACAAGCCAACCGCTGGAGCCATGACTGGCCACATCGTCGCGAATCTGTTCGTGATGAACGTCAAGATGCACCAGGTCGCCTGGTACGTGAAAGGCGAGCAAAGCCTGGCCGTTGCAGATTTCTATCAGCAGCTGATCGCGCAGAACCGCCAGCAAATCGACGAAATCGGCGAGGTGCTGTTGGATGAGGATCAAATCGTCCCCAGCACGACTGGTGAATTCGCGAAGTACACCGGGCTGCAGGAAGACGGCCGGTTGAAGTACGACACCGCCGCCAACATGGTCGCACAGACCGCCAAGGACTTCACCACTGAAGACATGTACATCGACCGCGCCATCAAGCTGGCCGAGCGCGAGGAACGCCCAGCCATGGCGGCTTACCTCACGAAGTTACGCGGGGAGAACAACCAGGCGGTCCGTAAGCTTCAGAGTTTCCTGGGTAAAACGGCCTGGGAAGACCTTGTTGAAGTTGACGACGATGATGACGACGAGGATTAATGACCGTTAATTCCAACTAACACCACCTCTAAAATAGCTGCCTTGTGCCGAGCTGCTCCCGGTGCAGGGCAGTTATTTAATTTCTGCTTGTATTTTATTGGCAGGGTGGTAAGCTTGTCACCAGTTAAGTTGTAATTACACGTAAACCAGGAAGGTATGATTAATATGGATGACACAACAGCAATTGAACAAGTTGTCGCCGCAGAGCGGCAGTACCGGGTCCGCAACGCCAATGATGCGCTGACCAGCGTTTACTGGCCGGATGCGACCGTACATACTAGCTGGCAAAGCGGCCCAATCAGTTCCTTTATTGGCAAGGGCACAGCCGAGATGAACAGTACAATCATTACCCGCGTGTCCACGCCGGTCGTCCATCAGCTCAGCGCGACCCGTGCGTACGTCGAGATGCCGAACCTCTCCGATTACTGGGAGCAGCTGCACGGGGTTGAGGTTGTCCTTGAAGAGTTCATGCGCCTGATCTACCGCGTGGAAAAACGCGACGGCGAGTGGCGCATCGCTGACATGCTGTCGATTTACGAGGCCGACAAGCTGACTCCTGCGATTCCAGGCACGGACCTGAAAATCGACCCGGCGGATGTCAAAGACTTACGCCTGCCGTACCGCTGGATGGCGTACACACGCACCCAGGATGGCGGCACCATTAGCCAGGATCTGCTGGGCGTTGATCAAAAAGATAAAGTCGCGAAGGTCTACGCAGAAGCTGAAGCATGGGCTAAGCAGGGCTAACGCAAAGCACCCACTTTCGTCATTGTCGAAAGTGGGTGTTTTTTTGATAAAACAGCTCAACCACGCGCCTTATCAGGTGAAAAAACGCGGATTTTGTATTTGACGTTAGGCTGTGAGATGAAATGGGGGAAATGTTGATACACCGGGTTGAAAACGATGAAAAAACGCGTTTTAGTAGTCGAGATGATCAGAACTCAGATCGGTACCGTTTGACGCGATAACTTGCTTGTACCAGTAGAAGGACTTCTTCTTCGACCGGGCGAGGGTGCCGTGGCCCTGGTCGTCCATGTCGACGTAGATGAAGCCGTAACGCTTGCTCATTTCGCCGGTCGATAGGGAAACCAGGTCGATGCAACCCCATGGGGTGTAACCCATGACTGGCACGCCATCGTCGATCGCCCCTTGGATCGCCTCGATGTGTGACTTCAGATAGTCGATGCGGTAGTCGTCGTTGATCTTGCCGTCGGGTTCCACCGTGTCTGCGGCACCGAGACCGTTTTCGACGATGAACAGCGGGACCTGGTAGCGGTCGTAGAGCCGGTTTAGCCCAACGCGCAGGCCGACTGGATCGATCTGCCAGCCCCACTCACTTTCCTTCAAGAACGGGTTTTTGAGGCCGCCCAGGATGTTGCCAGCGGTTTTTTCGTTTACTTTGCCGGTGACTTCGGTGACGCTAGACATGTAGTAGGAGAACGACAGGAAGTCGACGTGGTACTTTTTGAGCAGGGCGAGTTCCTCCGGCGTGCGGTCGAGGTCGGCGCCGGTGAAGCCGTACTGCTTGTACAGCGACTCACTATAAGCCGGGTACTCACCGCGCACCTGTACATCGGTGGTGTAGTAGTTAAAGCCTTGGTCGAACTTCAGCGCGGCCAGCTGGTTGACCGGGTTGGCGTCGTACGCGTAATTGGTGGCGTAAACGATCATGTTGCCGACCTGGCTGTCTGGGTTCTTCTCGTGCGCTGCTTTGACTGCATAGGCTGAGCCGACGAACTGGTTGTGCCAAGCCTGAAAGACGTTGCGCTTGTCGTCAGCCCCGGTTTTGGCGATCATGCCTTGGCTGGAGAAGGGGAAGCTGGCCGCCGAGTTGATTTCGTTGAACGTCAGCCAGTATTTGACCTGGTCTCCGAAGCGGTCGATCACCGTTTCCGCGTAGTGCTTGAAAAAGCCGATCAGCTGCTTGTTCTTCCAGCCGCCGTAGTGCTCGGCTAGGTACAGTGGCAGCTCGTAGTGGGAAATGGTGATGACCGGCTCGATGTTGTACTTCAAGCACTCATCGATTACGTTCTGGTAAAAAGTCAGCCCTTTTTCATTTGGTTGCGCCTCATCACCGCGTGGGAAAATGCGGCTCCAGCTAATGGAGAAGCGGTAAGCCTTGAAGCCCATTTCGGCGAACAGGGCGATGTCTTCTTTGTAGTGGTGGTAAAAGTCGATGCCCTCGTGGTTCGGGTACGTGTACTTGGGGTGGGGCTGCCAGTCAAAATCGGGACTCTTAATAATTTTCATGCGGTCCTTGCCGCCTGGTGCGATGTCGTCGATTGATGGCCCGCGCCCGTCGACGTCGTATGCCCCTTCAAGTTGGTTAGCGGCAGTGGCACCGCCCCACAGGAAGTTTTTAGGAAAACTCATATATGATTCCTTCTTTCATTCAGCATGATACGGTGAAACCGCATCCATTGCTTATTATACCGGAGTGCAGCGGGTACCGTCGCGTTCCACGTGAAACATAATGACCTGGTAGGCAAAAAAAACGTGCAGTCCGGCTGGGGATTGCACGTTTCTCAAACTGATGTTGAATGTCTTATTTGATCGGCTTCCAGACCCAGTTTTGGACTTCTGGGATGTCTTCGCCGGTGTCGCGGATGTAATCGTAGTGATACTGCAGGGTGTCGTCCATCTTCTGAACGAAGGCCGCGCCCTTTTCCGCGTAACCTGGGACGTGTTCAACGACGTCCTTGGCCAAGTGGAACCGGTCGAGCTGGTTCAGGACCCGCATGTCGAACGGTGTCGTGATGGCGCCTTCCTCACGGTAGCCGTGAACAAACAGATTGTGGTTGTGACGATCGAAAAAGATGTCTTTGATCAGGTCTTCAAAGCCGTGGAACTGGAAGAAGACCGGCTTGTCCTTGGTGAAGTACGAGTCGAATTCTTCGTCGCTCAGGCCGCGCGGATCGTCCTTCTTCAGCTTCAGAAGATCCAGTACGTTGACGAACCGGATCTTGAGGTCAGGGAACTGATCGTGCAGGAGGTTGATGGCGGCGAGGCTTTCCATGTTCGGTTCGGTCCCGGCTGCGGCCAGCACGACATCCGGTTCAACGCCATCGTCGTTAGAAGCCCAGTCGATGCGCTTCAAGCCATTGTTGGCCAGAACTGTGGCTTCTTCAATGGAGTAGAACTGCGGCCGCGGCTGCTTGGAGGTAATGAGCAGGTTGATGGTGTTTTCGCTGCTGAAAACCTTCGGCGAAATTGCGAGCAGGGAGTTGGCGTCGGCCGGCAGATACTCACGAATGAATTCGCCTTTCTTTTCGGCCAGATGCGTCAAAATACCTGGGTCTTGATGGGTGTAGCCGTTGTGATCCTGCTGGAACGAGGTCGAAGTGGAGACGACGTTCAGTGACGGATATGGACGGTGCCAAGGCTCGTCTGCGGCTTCGCGAATCCACTTGAAGTACTGGGTCAGCATGGAGTCCACCACGCGCAGGAATGCTTCGTAGGACGTGAACACGCCGTGACGACCGGTCAGGGTGTAGCCTTCAAGGAAGCCTTCCGCCTGGTGTTCAGACAGCTGGGAATCGATGATGCGACCGGACGCGTTCATGTCCTCGTCAGAGCCGTTGTCGGAAATGTGTTCTAACCACTGACGATTGGTTGTATCA
>NZ_AYZJ01000098.1:0-30958 GCF_001436615.1 Lacticaseibacillus camelliae DSM 22697 = JCM 13995 | reverse complement strand
TTGGACATGGTTTCGTCAGGGCCGAAGACGCGGAAGTTATCCGGGTTCAGCTTGATTAAATCGCGCAGGTAGTCGGACCAGATGAGCATGTCCTGACGCACGTTCTTGCCGCGCTCGGTGTTGTCGAGGGCGTACTTGTGGAAGTCAGGGAGGACCAGTGGCTTGGTGTGGTTGCCCATGTTGGTGATCGGGTTATCCGCCATGCGCTTTGTGCCAGTCGGAGCCATGGCCTTAAGCTCAGGCTTCAACACGCCGTTGTCATCGAATAGCTCTTCCGGCTTGTAGGACTTGAGCCAAGCTTCCAAAGCGTCGGCGTGCTCCATGTGATCACGGGATACCGGGATCGGGATCTGGTGGGCACGGAACGAGCCTTCGATTTTATCGCCGTCCCAGCTCTTCGGGCCAGTCCAGCCTTTTGGCGTGCGGACGATCATCACTGGCCAGTGCGGCATTGTGGTGTCGCCGGTCTCACGGGCGTGCTTCTGGATACTCTTAATTTCTTCGATGGCGGAATCGAAGGCTTTTGCCATTTCTGGGTTCAGCTTCTCCGGGTCATCGCCTTCGATGAAGTAAGGCTTCCAGCCCATGCCGCCGTAGTACTCGGTGAGTTCCTCATCGGTCTTGCGGGATAGGATGGTCGGGTTGGAGATCTTGAAGCCGTTCATGTTGATGATCGGCAAAACGGCACCATCGGTGATTGGGTTGATGAACGTGTTAGAGAACCAGCTGGCCGCCAAGGGGCCCGTTTCGCTTTCGCCATCGCCAATGACGGTGGCCGCAATGACGTCCGGGTTGTCGAGGATCGCGCCGGTCGCGTGGCTCAGCGCGTAGCCGAGTTCGCCGCCTTCGTGAATGGAGCCGGGAATCTGCGCGTTGGCGTGACTGGCGGCACCACCAGGGAACGAGAAGCGCTTGAACAGGATCTTCATACCTTTTTCGTCTTGGGTGATGTTCGGGTAGGTCTCGGTGTAGGTGCCATCGAGGTACGCATTGGAGATCATGACCTGACCACCGTGACCTGGGCCTTCAATGTAAAACATGTTCAGGTCATACTTGTTGATCAGGCGATTCAGGTGCGCGTAAATGAAGTTCTGACTGGCAATGGTGCCCCAGTGGCCCAATGGATTGACTTTCACGTCGCTGGACTTGAGCGGCCGCTTCAGCAGCGGGTTGTCGCGCAGGTACAGTTGACCCACGGAGACATAGTTTGCGGCCCGCCAGTATGCGGTCAGCTTGTCAAAATATTCCTTAGAAGAGTAATCGACTTCGGACATTCAGATCCCTACTTTCTTGGTTATGTTAGCTTGAGTATAACACGTTTTAAGGATTTATGCTTAAAATCGCTTATCTTTGCTTAAAATGGTGTGAGCCTCGGTATTTACCAGAGCAAAAGCTGAAGAAATGCACTCACAGTCGAGGTTCTTCTATATACTGTTAGGTGGAATCGCCCGGAGTAATCTGAAAGAGAAACGAGGCGCTGAGATGAAACTGAGTGACTACTACGACCGGTTCAAACAAATGGGTCACGAGAAAACAATCGACCGCGGGGATGACCTGCTGCGCGAGGGGGATGTTGCCACCCAGCTGTACTTCGTCGAACGCGGCGCAGTGCGGCTGTGGCACAACGATGACGGCCGTGATATTACGGTGCAGTTTTTCTTCGAAGGGCAGGTCGTGTCGTCGTTTGAGAGCTTTTATCTGCGCAAGCCCAGCCTGTTTTCAATCACGGCGATCGAGCCGACGACGGTGACGGTCGTGGATGGTGAGGCGCTGCGGCAGGCGCTGGAAAAAGAGCCCCAGCTGATGGCGGTGTTCACCGATTATGTGTGCCACCGGTTTATCGATTACACGCAGTATTTTCTCAATCGCATTCAGGACTCGCCGGAAGCGCGCTACCAGGTGCTGCTGGCCAGCGACCCTAAGCTGGTCAAGCGCGTGCCGAAGTACGAGTTAGCCTCTTATCTGGGCATCACGCCAGTCTCGCTGTCCCGAATTCGCAGCCGCGTCAAAAAATAATTTCAGAATTAACAATCGTTAATGCTGCGCTGTTCAAACCTCGTTATGCTTACCTCATCAACATTTGGAGGCAAACAATATGACAAACACAGTAATCGTAACAAGTCACCCCTATGACGGCAGCTTCTGCCATGCGCTGATGGCCTCGGCCAAAGCTGGTGCGGAAAAGGCGGGCAACACCGTCGACGTGATCGATCTGGAGGCGGACGGGTTTGACCCGGTCATGCACAGCAAGGACCTGATTGGTTTTCTGAAGCACAAGGCGCAGGACCCGCAGGCCATTGACTACATTGAACGCGTCAAGGCGGCCGATCACCTGATCTTGATTTTTCCGATTTGGTGGGAGCTGATGCCAGCGATGATGAAAGGCTTCATCGACAAGGTGGTTTTCCCTGGCGAAACCTTTAACTACACCAAGGGCGGCGTCGGCATGGCCTCGAACCTGCCGAATCTCAAGTCGACCACCATCATGACCACGATGAACACGCCCAAGAGCCTGTACCGCTGGGTCTTCGGCAATGCCATCCAGCGCGCCTTGGTCCGCGGTACGTTCGTCAAAATGGGGCTCAAGCACGTGAAGTGGATGAGCTGCAACATGGTGAAAAAGAGTTCCGATGCCAAGCGCCAAGGCTGGCTCAAGCAGGCCAATGCGACCGGCGCACGGCAGTGATTGGCAAAGAGCGGTGAATAACCGCTTTTTTTGTCGTCTCACATAAAAAGATCCAGAATCTCCAGCATTCTCATGACCAATGCCAAAGATTCTAGATCTCTTATTTAGTTATTATCACTTTTATCTCGAAGCCTTTACTGAGTGGTGACGTTATCTGTTGGCGCGTTTGACTCTGGCAATCATCAGCAGTGCGCTGACGGCTGCTATCAGTAAACCAGCAATACTATACGTCAGGCGATGGGATTCACCCGTTTGAGGATAAGCCTTCCTTGCATGCTTATCCTGTTTCACACTTGTGCGGTTTGCTTTGATAGGGGCTGGTTTCTTTGATTTGGCCTCAGCCTTGATTGAAGACTGATCAGCTGAAGGGTGGTTGTGACCACGTGAAGCGGCAGTGGACTGACCATGATTGAAGCTAGCATCGCTTCCAGTAGGTTGTGACGGCTTTTTGGTCGGGTTGGTCACTTCGGTTTGGTTGGTGCTGTGGTCATCGAGCGCCGGTTGGCTTGGCTCACTGAGCAGCTTTGGCCGGGTACTACCAGCGGCATCTTTCGTTACTTCAGTCCGAGTGCCAAATAAGTGGATATCGGCAAAGCTAGCGATTCCAGGCCAGGCCGGGTCGGTCGGCTCACCGGGCTCATCAACTTGAATCTTAATGTACCGGTAAGCAATACCCTGCTGGGCTTGATCGATTGCCACTGTCTGCATCTGGTTATCGCGCTTTGTTGTGGTCGTGGTCAGTTTCGTCCAAGTTTTGGCGTCGTTTGAGCCATAAAGATTAGCGCCTTGCGTACGATTCGGAAAACCGGTACGAGCAAGAAATGAGGAGGAGGTGAGTGTCACCCGATAATTCTCGCCGAAGTCTAGCACGGCCGGAGTCATCCAGTCACCGCCGTAAGACGCCGGATCGTTGTCGACCAGTGCGGTGGTATTGAAGGTTTGTTTAGGGTCGAGGCTCAATGTGTCTTTGGTGAGTAAATTGGCAATCGTCATGTCAGGATATGCTGCGTAGTTCAAGCTATGGTCTTCCAGCGTTGGATTGAGCAGCTCGCCTTGCTTGATTGCCTCGGTATATGCTGTAAGCGCTGATTGGAAGGCGGCATCGTCACCATGATCGAGCAGATTGATGACGGCCTTAGCAGCTGTATTAATTTTTGCCATCGAAGCGGTTGTATAAACGCCTTCACTGAGTTGTTGGGTGGCTTGGTTGTACGCGGTGGTCCGGTCCTTTTTAACGCTGATTGTAAAGGTCTTGTTGACGGTTCGCTGACCATTCGTTGCCGTCACTGTGACCGGGTAGTCACCAGCAGCGGTCGGCTTCCAAGATAGGGTGCCATCAGCGGCAAGTTGTAGCCCTTTTGGACCGTCGGCCAACGTTAGGGTGGTGGCATTAGTGGCGCTGAGTTTCAGAGTGATGGTGTGACCCAAGAAGACTGCCGTGTCACGAGCGGTCTCACCAATGACTGGCAGTGCGGCCTGATCGGTGTAGCTGGCTGCGGCAAAAGTGACCTTAGTAGATGACTTGCCCACCACAGCGTAGAAGTCCATGTAAGCTTGGCCGCCGTTGGTCGGGTAAGCGACGGTTTGCCACTGATTTTTGGTATTTGGAAGGGTCAGGGTTTGATAGGCTTTGTTAGGCAAATTGCTTGAGCTGATCAACAACTTTGCCACGCCATTGGTCTTCAGCTTGATTGCAAAATAACCATCTGTCGGCTTGACCAACCCGGCTAAGGCAATTTGTGAGCCGCCACGAGCGGTGGTCGTGTCTTGCGGATAACGCTTGTCGTAAGCTGTTTCTTTGATGTCCTTCTGGTCAGATACGGCTTCGACGGTTATCCCATCCTTTGTCAACTGGGCGTGATTCTCGTCAAGAATCGTGCCGTGTTGAATGAAGCTAACATCAGCATTGGTTGCAGGCGCTGACGGGAAAGTGGCGCTGTCACTGCCCTTAGCTGCCGGCATCGAGAGCCAGTAGTCTGTGCCAATTTCTGTGATCTTATTGTCGCTGTACACGCCCCAGTAGTTCAGTGCGGTTGTGCCTTCATAGAAGGTGGTCCCATTCAGGTGGGTGGCTTGAGTTGCCACTGCCGGGTAGCGCTTGGCGATTTCGGCTGCGGATAGGCCTTCCTGGAATCGGTAGTAGTCGTATAGTTCACTGGAGGTATACGGTTTGTTCATTCGGCCTCGGCCATCAGTGCTGACGGCACCACCGAAATCGATGATGTTTTGAACGCCATCGGCCTCAATGGCTGGGTGCGTAGTGTCACCCGGTTTGGACACTTGAATCCAGGGGATGGTTTCCCCGTCGTTGTACCGATAGAATTGTTCGGCGCCTTCGATTAGCCGGTTGTTGCCGAACTGATAAGGGTCAACAGCGTTGGCTGCAGTCGAGGGTTCACCAGTGGTTGGATCGACTAATGTCCCTTGGTTATTGATCACGCGCGCCAGACCAGTGAAGCAGAATACATCGTCCTTTGCATGGTTGGCATCGCGCCCCATCTCCAGGTGTTCAACAAAGTCCTGCTTGACGGGATTACGGGGGTCGTCAGCACTCATTTGGTGGAAGAGATTGTTTAATGCACCGTTGATGTTTGGTCGCGACGAGCCAGCGTTAACAAAGGTCTGCTCAACCGCATCGGTGTACGCGGCCTGATCATTTTTAAAGATGGCGGCGGCTAGGGCGCCGGTCAACGGATAAAGATGTTGGGCAAAGTATTGATCCTTGGTTTTGATCAGCAAGTTGGTGACTAAAGGATCGATCAAGTTCTGAGTCAGCTTGCTGTTGTCCGTGCTGGTCCAGTTCAGATTGACCTGATTACCCTCAGCATCAGTGTAGAGATTGCCGTCGACGGAGGTGAACTTTAACAGTTCCGCTGCACTGACCATATAGTAAAAGGGCACGGGAGCGTGAATGTGAGCGTCTGCGTAATATTTGAATCCGGCGGGATCCATGTTCTCCCAAGTTCGGACCAGGCGGATGGCATTATAACGATACTGCTTTTGCCCAGTCAGGTAATACATAATGGCCTGCGTGTAGGCACGGAAGCCATCGGCGCTAAGGGTTAACTCCTGGCCAGAAGAAGCAAAAGTGGCATCTTTTGGTGTATCGAAGGTCCCGCTTTTCAAGTTGGCCGCCTTGAAGTCGCGGCTTGCATAAGGACTTTGAACCATGCCTTCATAGTAAGCTTGCCATGGCTGCGCCCCCGTCGCTAACTCGCGGCGCGTGTTTTGAAGTTGCTCTGGATCGACACTGATCGCGGGGTGTAAGAAGCCGTTTGTTTTGGTGATGTTGAGTGTCACCGCATCACTGATTGCAGGATCTGCTGCGGCGTTGGTTTCTTGATTTGGTAGCAGTGCAGTCGTGAAGACAGCAGCAATTGACATGATAAAGCCAAACCAGGCTAATCTGTGTTTCATATCTTTCCTCCTGTAATGTTGTAAGAACCTTGAAGCATGCAATACTTTCACCTCCTGGATAAAATCGCCCACGTGCTTGAATAAGCAAGCAAAATGCCAGATTGTGTCGATTTTATGCCAGTCGGGCGCGAAATTTTGGCGAAAAAAATCGCGGTCCCCAAAACCGCGATTCTTTTCAGTTAGTGCCAGATGGTTTGAATGAAATCCACCAGTGCCGGCCGCCACAGCGAGAAGTCATGAAACCCTTGCTGCTGCTTATAGGTCACCGTTCCCGGGGCGATCTCATCAACGGCCTGTTTGAACGCTCGTGTGTGCGCATCGAGCGGGTCAGCGTCGCCGCAGTACAGATGGGTCGCTGGCACCGGCCCGCCGGCGGTTTGGCGCTGCTGAAACAGATAAACGGCATCGTTCTCGCTGCCTTCAAGGCCCTTGACGAAGACGTGCTTGAAGACGGGATCATCGCGGTGGCGCTTATAGAAGATGAACGCCGGTGAAAAGCCGCCGATTTGGCTGTAGTAGGGAAATTGCAGCCCCAGCTTGACCGCGCCATATCCGCCCATTGAGTAGCCTGCGATGGCCGTGTTGAGGTAAGTGAAGCGCAGGTTAAACGTGGCCCTCATTGCTTGGTAGAACTGCTCGCCGACCGCCACACCGTAGTCTTCGCCGTCCATGTGGTCCGTGTAGAAACTGTTTTCGCCGGTGGGGCAGAAGAACGCGATATTGTGCTGATTGGCGAGGTCTGGCAGGGGCGTGTTCACGAGCCAGGTCTTTTCGTTGGCGTTCACGCCGTGCAACAGGAACATGATGTGCGTCTCGGGTGACAACTGTTTGGGTAGCACCGCGACATAATCCTGATGACGAGAGAGTGCAGTTGCAAAATAACTTCCTTCGATGATCATGTGCGTTCTGCCCCTAAATCATGATTCCTAAGCCGCCGAGCACCGCAGAGATCACGATGACGCCAATCAGCAGTGCGGTCGTGGAGACCTTCTTCTTCCGGAGCAGCCAAATCATCAGCCAGATGATGAGCAGGGGCACGATGCCCTTGAGGATCCCGTCCAGGGTGTCCTGCAGTTTGAACGGCACACCGCCAAACTTGGTGTTGACCGTGAACTTTAGGGGCACGTTGAGGAAACTCATGGCGCCGATCATGATCAGACCCAGCATGGAGCAACCTTTAGTGATGGAGGTGAGGAGCCCACTTTCTTGGGCTTCAGAAATGTAGTTCGCCCCAACCTTGTAACCTAAGACGCCGCCGTAGTAACGAACGAAGTAGTACGGCAGGTGGAACAGCAGCAGGAAGAGAATCGGCCCCAGGACGTTGCCCTGAGTGGCCAGTCCCAAAGCAATCCCGGTCGTGATGACACGCCAGGTGCCGGTAAAGAACGAATCGCCCAAGCCGGCCAGTGGTCCCATCAAGCCGACTTTGAGGCCCTGCACACTTTCTTCGATGTTATCAACGGGCTTTTCCGCGTTCTGTTTCTCCATGGAGTAGACGATCCCTTGAAGGAACGGCAGGAAAACAGGGTTGGTGTTGAAGTACTGCATGTGCCGGGTAAGTGCGGCGTAGTAGTCGTCGTCATTTTTGTAAAGCTTGCGCAGCAGCGGCATCATGGTCCAGCCGAAACCTGGTCCCTGCATCCGGACATAGGTCATTTCACCCATGACAGTGAAGCCGCGCCAGAAGATGCTGTGAATGTTTTTCTTGTCTTCAGTGGTCAAAGTCGTATTTTTTGTACTCACGATAAGAAGTCCTCCATTTCTTTGGAGCCAGTCTTCCCGGTGTCGCCGGTGGCCGGTCCGCTAGGGTTATTCTTGTTGTTCTTACGCTTGCTGAAGTCGGTCAGGACGTAGTAAACCGCGATTGCCGCCCCAAGAACGGCAATCGGCATGGTGCCGAGGTTCAGGTAAGCAGCCAGGATGAAACCAATGAAGAAGAACGGGATCAATTGCTTATCCCACATCGAGTTGACCAGGATCGCCATCCCTAAGGCTGGCAGTGCAGCGGACATGGCAGTCAAGGCGTTGTTGACGAAGCCCGGCATGCTGTCCATCAGGCTCTTAACGGGTTCAACGCCGACCATCATGATCACGAACGCCATGATCGCATAAACGGTAGGGTAGAAGATGATGGCGAAGTAGTGAGCGGCGGTGAAAAGCTTATCATTGTGGTTTGCAACGGCGCGGTCTTCGAAGTCAACGACAAAGTTGAAGAAGACACCGGCAATCAGGTTGAAGAGTAACACCGCGAGTAAGCCGATCGGGATGGATAACGCGACGGCCGCCGAGGTGCCCTTGCCTAGCAAGATCCCGAAGGCAGTGCCGAACACCCCAGCAGAGGCGACATCGGAAGGTACTGAACCACCAACGCTGAAGGTGCCCAAGAAGACGGCCTCGATTGCTGCCCCCATTAGAACGCCTTCGCGCAAGTCCCCAAGCGCCAACCCAACGAGAGGGCCGATCCAGATCGGCCGGATCTGAATGTTGAAGAAACCCCAGTCGAGGAATTTGGTGAGGAACATGATAATGGCAATTAGTAAGGCTTGAATAACCATGTTTAAGCTCCTTTGCTAATGAGTTTGTCGAATGCAATCAGTTGCTGATCAGGTACAATTTGGTAATTGAGGGTGATGCCTGAATCCTCGATGGCCTGCAGGTCGGCGACGTCTTGGTCGCTCAGCCGCAGGTTATCCGTGTACTGTTTCTTTTCTTCTGCCTTACCGACCCGGCCGAAGTTGCCGATGTTGACCCGTGGGATCCCGGAGACGATTTCCGTGACGAAGCGCGCGTCTTGCGGATTATTCACGACGATCAAGCTGTCGAGTTGCTGGATCCGCGGATCGGCAAACAGGACCTTGGCGTTTTCGCGCGTCAACACAATTGCTTTCATGGTGTCAGGGGTCGCCATTTTCAAGGAGGCCGTCTGAATCGGATCATTTGCTGCCTTATCGTTCACGACAATGATCCGACTGACGCCAAGGTTTCGGCTCCAGATCAGTGCGACCTGACCGTGGATCAGGCGTTCGTCAATGCGTAACATTTTTATCAATAAGATCACCTCATCTTTTTTTCTGCAGAATTTGGAACTTAGGCCTTCACCGTTGAATAAGCAACTATGGTGCCAGTAATTGGCGAATAAGACGTGAACCGTGGTTTGACGGGGCTGGCGAAGACATTTATAAAAGCGCCTTCAGGAAATTCTTGTGAACCAGTGAATAAATGGTATGATGTTTTCGACAGAACAGACACGATTCTATAATGTGTCGAAGGAGGCGCACTCAATGGGGGTTCATGAAGTTGGGGCACAAGTGCGGCAGTTGACCGAGGCGGCCTCAAGCTTGGCCGACCTGACCGCGATCACGACGGAAGCAATTGCCAGCGCGGTGCACTTGAGCCGTAATACGACCAGTCAGTACCTGAATGAGTTGCTCAAAGCGCACCAGGTCTTGCAGATCAAGTCACGGCCGACGTATTTTGCCGACCACGAGGCGTTTGCGGCGCAGTTTTTTGTCCCCAAGCTGGACGTTTACCCATCACTAGCCGCCCTTGAACACGAGCAAACGGCGAGAAATAATGTCTTCAAGTCATTCATCGGCAGCGACCAAAGCATGAAGGAGGACATTGACCGCATTATTACCGCCTTGGCATACCCACCCAACGGATTGCCGTTTATTCTCTCCGGGAGCACCGGGGTCGGCAAAAGCTATTTGGCTAAGCTGTCGTATGAGTACTGCGTGCAGGAAGGCATCCTAAAAGCGCACGCGCCATTTCTAACGCTTAACTGCGCGCAGTATTACCACAATCCGGAACTGCTTTCGAGCAACCTGTTCGGCTACGTCAAGGGCAGCTTCACCGGGGCTGTCAGTGACATGAAGGGGATGCTGGAGGCGGCCGATGGTGGGATCTTGTTCCTAGATGAGTGCCATCGCTTGGATCCGGAAAGCCAGGAGAAGCTTTTCTCGTTCATGGATACCGGGACGTTCCAGCGCATGGGGGACACCAGTGCCATTCGCAGATCAAACGTCCGCCTTGTCTTTGCGACGACCGAGGATCTGCAGGAGACTTTCCTCCAGACGTTCATGCGGCGGATTCCAATCGCGGTGACCGTGCCGAATCTCAACGACCGGTCCAAAATCGAGCTGCGGACGCATATCTACCAGGCGTTCATCAATGAGGCCAAACGGCTCGATATGCAGATCACGGTCAGCCCGTGGATCATCAACCGCCTGTACAATCACACCTACAAAGCCAATGTTGGTGAGCTGCGATCGGATGTGCGGATTCTTTGCGCCCGCGTTTTCTCCCAGTCAGACAGCAAGCAGGCCATGACGATCGCCACTGAGAATATCGGCAACGGCTTGCTGACCAATTTGCTGGCCGTCAACGAGCAGGAGACGATTGTCCAAGAGCCGGTGGTTTTCACCCCCAAAAGCGTGCTGTCGGATTACCTGAAAGCCTGGCATGACGACAATACGCTGGTGAAGGAGCTGATTCAGAAATTCTTACGGCTGGAAAATGACTACCAGACCCAGCAGATCACACCGGATGTCGTGAAGCAACAACTGGCCCGAGAAACGGCCGCGCTGATGGAACAGATGGTCCACCAAGACAAGCGTTTCGAAAACGAGTCGCTGAAGTACCTGACGGCGGTGATTCAGAAGCTGTTTGACTACTTGAATTCAAGCTTTTTTGTGAAAATTAAAGGCAACGCCGTCGTCACCATTGCTAATTTTCTGTATCGCAAGCACGACTTTGAACTGACCTTGACTCCGGCTAACGAGGCCAAAATTGAGCACCTGCTGGCGCTGCTGACCGAACACGCGACAGTCGAAAATCAGCTGCTAAAGGCGTTCTTGGACCTGGTCCGGACCCAGCTGGACTTTCGGCTGGATGCCCTGAACCGGCTACTTTTGCTGAGCTACCTGGTCAGCCTTGAGCTGAATGCTGAAGAAACTGGGCAGCACGCCTTGATCTTGGCCCATGGGTTTTCGACCGCCAGTTCAATCGCGGATGTCACCAACCAGTTTCTCAATGGCAAGGTTTTTGATGCGTACGACATGCCGCTGACGGTGTCTGTCGATCAGGTCAAAAGTTTTCTGGTCGATTACGTCAAAAAGTATGATTGTCACAAAGGGCTGATCGTGTTGGTTGACATGGGTTCCCTGATGGTGCTGCCGGAGACCCTGAGCGACTTGCTGACCGGGCCGCTGCTCCTGATCAATAATGTGTCGACGCAAGAGGCGCTTTACGTTGGCGAAATGATCCAGCAGGACGCGGGCATCGATGAGATTGGGCGCCGAGTGCAGGATAAATTGTTGCCACAGTACAAGCTAACTTACCCGGTGATCGAGAAGACACCAATGATCGTCACGACCTGCCACACCGGGGTGGGGTCCGCACGCCAAATCGAGGCGTTGTTAGAACACAGCATTCCGGCTTCCGTGAATTATAAAGTGGAGTCTGTCGACTACGCCTTTTTGCTCAAATATCAGCGGGAAGCGCCGATGTTTAAGCAATACGACGTGGTCGCAATCGTGGGCACCAACGATCCGAAACTACCGGACGTGCCCTTCATCTCACTGGAGATGCTCTTTTCAAACAAGGGGACCGAGGTTGTGCAGCAGTTGTTTCCGACAATTACGGACGCTGAGGAGCTGGCCTCGATCAATGACAAACTCATCCAGAATCTCTCCCTGGAGCGGCTGCTTTCGGCGGTGACGATCCTAGACGTTCATAAGGTGATCAAAATCGTTGGTAAAATGATTGAGCGGCTGGAGGACAGCGCGAAAATCCATCTTTCCAATAATCAGCGGGCGACTCTGTACGTGCACATCTCGGCGTTGATCGAGCGTCTGATTCGCAATGACAAGCCGTTGGAGTATGCGCATGTGACCGATGTTGAGCCACGGGTCCAGGGGCTGGCCCAACTGCGCCGCGCGTTATCCGAGATCGAAACCACTTATGGCGTGACAGTTCCCGAGGGGGAGCTGAATTATCTCTACGACATTGTGTTTACGGACTAGCGTTGCCTTTGCCATAGTTCGACAGTCCCTTGGCATACTCCTTGCTTGTGAAGGGATGAATCAACCTGAAGGAGTCTTATAGATGTCGAGAATAATTCTGGTATCCCACAATCAACTGGCACTGGGGATGAAGGCCGCGGTCGAAATGATTGCGGGGCCTCAGGCCAACTTAGAGGCACACGGGTTAATGCCTGGTGAACTGCCTGACGCGATCATCGCCAACCTGCGCCAAACGATCACTGCGGATCAAGACGTGGTCATTTTGGCAGATATTGTCGGCGGGTCAATGTGCAACGCCGCGATGGCACTGCTCGACCTGCCGAATGTCCGGCTGGTCGGTGGGATGAATCTGGCCTTAGTGCTGCAACTGGTCTTGGCCTCTCCAACTGATCCGGTGCCGCTGAGTAAAGCCATTAAGAATGCTAAAAAAGACGTTCGCGAGGTGGTCCTGGACCTCGATGCGGATGATGATTTTTTCTGAGCCGATGGCACCCTTTGTTTTCCCTGATGGATCAGGTGACCAATGCGACTCACGAAAAGCCTGTCAGAAATTGATCTGGCAGGCTTTTTGCGTACGCGCATGATGTTCTCCTGAAAAGGTTTGCAGCCAACCAAAGAGGAACATGTATCCTGTTGGAGGGCGGCCGCTGTTGAGTTTGCGGTGCGAGCTTGTGATGGGCTGTGTAGACCGGGGTCATGGTGTAACGGCAACCACTGCCGCGACTAATCTGACCGGTGATGGTCATGGCATTGCGGCGCTGAGAGAGATTATCGCCTTCGATACCGGTGGGGTAGGGATTCTATGATGTGATCATGCCCGGTGATTGTCGGGGTAAGGTTGGCAATGTTTCACGGGAAACATTGATAGGGTATCTCTCCTGCTTTCTTTCGCGTTTCGGGTCTAGCTATGGGATGGCCAGGCCTTTTTGATGGGTAAAGTGCCGCGGCCAGAATAGCGAGACACGAGCGTGATGCCAATGGGGTAGTGCTACCCCTTCTGCGATGCCGTTGTCAGGTAAGCGGTACTCGTGTTGATGGTCGGCTGATGAAGCGCCAGCAGCGTTTGCTCTGCCATGGCCGGTGTCACCTCAGGGTCGCTGAGCCAGCTGGCGATGAAGCCGGCAACCGCAGCGGCCAGATACGCGGCGTTGAGACGGTTGACCGGCGTGTCGGCGACTTTGGATAACGAGCGGTCGCCGGCTATCACTTGCGCGTAAATTACGTCTGTCAGCTGTTTTTGGAAGGTCCCGTCGTCCTTGGCGAATAGGCGCTGGAGAGTTTCCTGCTGATTGGTGACACCTGCAATGATGCCTTCAACGTATTGGCGCGTCCGGTTGGCGTCGATCTGCGCCAGGTCCGTATCGGTGGTGTGGAAGGCCCCAGAGATTTCGTCTAGGACCTCGCCGATGATGTGATCTTTTAGCGTCTCGAGGTCGGGGTAATGCTGGTAAAAAGTATTGCGTGCACACTGGGCCAGGGTGCACAGCTGACTGACCGTAATGGTGCGGCAGTCGTGCTCGGCCAGCAGCGCCAGGTAGGCCTGTTTCAAGTTGGTTTCGGTTTTGCGGTAACGCAGATCGTTTTTATTCATGATTTTTCCTCTTACCGGACAGTATACCCTTTAAGTGACACTTAACGCACAGAAAACCCTACTTTGCCAGTTGAAGCCCGTCATGGCGCTTTGTATAGTGAGGTTAGATAACGAAAGGTGAGGATAAAACATGAATCGAGTCGCATCAATTCTAGGCATCAAGTATCCATTCGTCCAAGGCGCTATGTCGTGGCTGACGGATGCCAAGTTTGTCGCCGCCGTCAGCAATGCCGGGGGAATGGGCATTCTCGGCCCCAACGCCGGCGCGCACACGGTGACGCCTAGCGCCGATGAAACCGCTGAGCGCATGCGCGAACAGGTCAAGCAGACCCAGGCGCTGACCGACAAACCGTTTGCCGTCACGCTGATCGTGGCCGGTGGCGACACATCGATTTTCACGAAGAAAATTCTGGACGTCGTCATCGAAGAACACGTGCCGGCCGTGCTACTGAACTCGCTCGGCGGCGTGTCCAGCGACACTTACGGCGTCGACCCGGCAACCATGAAGACGCTCAAGGACCACGGTATTAAAACCATCGTGCGCTCCCTGCAGCCGTCGATCGAGGACGCCCAGGCCGTCGAAAAGCAGGGCGCGGACGTGTACGTGGCGACTGGCTTTGACGAAGGCGGCACCATGCCCGGCGGCGAGATCGGTTCGTTTGCTATCATGCCGATGATCGCCGACGCCGTGAAAATTCCGGTGTTGCTGGCCGGCGGGATCGCCGATGCGCGCACTGTCAACGCGGCCTTTGCGCTGGGCGCGGAAGGGGTCTACGTTGGTTCTCGCCTGATCCCGACAACGGAAAATCCAGCTGCGGAGAACGTCAAGCAGCTGATCGTGGATTCAAACGCCGAGGACCTGACCCTGTTCCGGACGCTGCCAGACTACTACCGGTCTTTGCCGACCAAGTTGGTTGACCAGCTGGCCGAAAACGACCGCACGCTGCCGGCAGCCGAAGCCAAAAAGGCCAACGCCAAGCTGATGGGCGGCACCAGCGGCATGCGGATTGGCATGCTGGATGGTGACCTGGAGCGCGGCTATGTGTCCGTGGGCACTGGCATCTCAATGGTGCACAGCATTCAGCCAGTCAAGGAAGTCATCGATGAGATGATGGCCGATTACGACGAAAACGCGAAGTAGTCTTTTCCCGCAGCACGACTGAGCTGCGGCCATCAAAAAACACGTCTGAGGTTTCGCATGCACTTGGTGTGCGAGCTGTCCGGCGTGTTTTTTACGTTTTGGCGCGGCTGGTCTGAACATGCAGTTTCTTGATCACCGCCACAGTATTAGTCAGTGATAGTATAGAAAAGGATCGTCAGCAGAGGTGAGCGTTTTGGCACACATTAAAAACAATCAGATTCACCCGGATGTGCGGAAATTAGGGGTAGTGGTCCGCAAGTTGGTGCCAGAGATGAGTGCGAAATTTTTCCGCCGTGGGAACTGGTTCATGAGACACTTCGCCCAAAGGCATTTTCCCAAGGACATGAACGTGACTGAGCACTGGGCGCAGCGCCCAGATGGCAGTCGCCTGCGGATCATCGTTGCCCAGCCGATGCAGCCCAAACCGCTGGCGACTGGCGTGCTTTGGCTTCACGGCGGCGGCTACGCAATGGAGATACCGGAAATTGACCTGTCGTATGCCCGGCACGTGCAAGCCGTGAGCAATGCCGTCGTCGTCATGCCCGATTATCGCCTGTCTACGGAAGCCCCGTACCCGGCGGCGCTTGACGATGCTTATTTAGCGTTGAGGTGGATGAATGATCATCATGCGGCGCTCGGCATCAATCCTGAGCAGTTGTTTGTCGCTGGCGAAAGTGCCGGTGGCGGCTTGACCGCTGCCCTCACGCTGTATGCCCGCGACCAGGGCGAGATTCCCATTGCCTTTCAGATGCCGCTTTACCCGATGCTGGATGATCGGCCAACCGCGTCTTCTGCGGAAAACGATGCGCCGATTTGGAATACGAAGAGCAACGCCAACGCTTGGCGGCTGTACCTGGGGGCGGCTTATCGCACCGATCACGTTTCGCCGTACGCTGCCCCGGCGAGAGCCACGGACTATCGCAATCTGCCACCGACGTACACGTTTGTCGGTACGATCGAGCCGTTTTACCAAGAAACGTTGACCTACATTAAGCATTTGCAGGATGCCGGCGTTGCCGCGCACTGCGACGTTTACGATGGCTGGTTTCACGGCGTCGACATTGTGGCGCCTAAGACCGCGATTGCGAAGAAGGCCACGGCTGCCTGGCAGGCCGCGTTCAAAGCGGCGACTGAGAAGTACTATTGGCGGCATGATGGGTAGCGCCGGCGCACTCAGAAAACATTTCCAGTGGCTCAGCCGGACAGCTACCGGCAAATTGAGTGCGGATGCTTACGGGCGTCCGTTTTTTTGTGCGACGGAGCAAAGCTTCAACTACAATGAACGAGAAAATAGAAGCAAAACTAAACGAGAATATTAACTTCATTGTGTCTGGGAGGGCTGTATGACTATTAGAGAACTACACGACAGCGACGACGCAGAGTACCGACAGCTGCTTAAATATGCTTTTGACTGGTCGATGGATGACGATGAGGAAAAAGCAAATATCATGGAATTTCAGCATGCCAGCGCCTGGGGTATTGGCGAACCGCTGGTCAGTGCGCTCACCGCGATTCATCTTGATGTTCGGATGGGAGAAACAACTTTTAAGATGGCCGGCGTCAGCGACGTTGCTTCATATCCCGAAGCCAGTGGGCAGGGCAATATTGAATTGCTCATGCGGCGAGCGCTGGATACACTTGTTGATCAAGGGTTTACACTCGCGTATCTCATGCCGTTTTCAGCGCCTTTTTATCGGCGATTCGGGTTTGAGGATGCCATCACAGAGACCACCAATGAGGTCAAAACGGCGCGGCTGCCGAAGGTGAAGATGCCGGCGGGCGTTGAGGTGCGCCGTGAGGCATGGGCGACCGCGATTCCTACGCTCAAGACGGTGTATGATCGAAACCCGGCAACCCGGCGCGGTGGTTTAGTGCGCCAAAAATGGTGGTGGCAGCTGCGCCCGTTGCGTGATACTGGGCTGCAGGCCGCAGTCGCATACCGTGATGGGAATGCCAGTGGCTACCTAATCTACAAACGAGCCGACGACGAGTTTAGTGTCGATGAATGCTTCTATGATGATGCTGAGACTGCTCAGGTGCTGGTCGCATTTGCTTTCGCCCACCGCAATACGGTCAAGACCTATATCTACCGCACTCCCGATGCCGGTTGGCTGGGAGATTTATTGCCGGAGCCGGGCGCACTAACCAGCACGACGCGTGCGTTTGGGATGGTGCGAGTGCTGAACGTGCAGGATTTTCTGCAGCGCTACCCGTACACCACGAATGACCTCGGCCCGATTGTGATTGGGCTTAGTGATGAGTTTATGCCGGTCAACTCAGGCTCATGGCGACTGGCGATTGAGGGCGGGCGAGTCTTCGTTGAACGCACCGATGCCGAGCCCCAGGTCCAGATCGCTGGCCAGCAGCTGGTTAAGGGTAGCTTGGCGTCCGCTCGTTTGAGAAACTGGCCTGGCTAGGGCAGGTTCATGGCGATCCTCAGAAAATCACTGAGTTGAGTCGGGCCTTTACCTCACGTCAGACGCTGTTCTTTGATTATATTTAAGCTGATGGCGGCCACGCAAAAACGTCGGGATAAGGGTAGCTGGGCCTGATCTCGACGTCCTTATGCACCAGTCTCGTAGTTGAGGAAGGAGAACTGAAGGCTCTCATCGAGGCTTTTGTTGCGTCGGCGAGGATAACTCTTTTCATGGTGCGAGTTGATAAAGAATTATGATAAGCTTTGAGCACATACGTGAAAGGAGATACCCGATGAAAAACTTGCAGGCTGGCGGCTTCCTCTTCGTGGGCGGCGCCATCATTATGACGGTCACTCAGTTCGGCAAAGTCGTTCCCATCATCGGCGGGGTGTGCGCGCTGCTCGGCGCAGGCATGCTGATCTATTATCTGTTTAGCAACGAAGGCAAGTATTAAAAGTACAAGCTTGACGAGAAAATACTAGTTTCACTCAGGCGGTCCTTTGGGGTCGCCTGTTTTCTTGTGAGGCCTGGGCAGACTGAGCAGCTGGGTGTCATCAACAAGGGTACACCATCGTGGAAGTCTTAACCCTGCTTAGTCGGGGATGCTATTGTCTAATAAGTATGCTTACAGGCCAAGCAGCGTTTTCGCATTGTCGGTCAAAATCTCCTTCTTCAGCGTTGGCGTCAGGATCTCGGCACCGTTCATCATTTTGATGACCATGTCCAGCAGGGTTGGGATTTCGGCGAGTTTTTTGTGCTTGGCGTAAAAGTGATCAAAACGGTGAGCGGTTTGCACCAGCTTCATCTTGCGGCTTGCTTTCTTATCGTCGGCATCAACGATTATGCTGAGCAGCTGACTGGAAAGCCCCAGTTCAGTGTAGGGTATGTCGCTGCCGTAGAGAATGTGTTGCTCATCTGCGAGCGTCAGCAGCATTGGCAGTTGCCGGGGAAAAACCGCGCCCGCAGTGTCAAAGTAGACGTGCTTCATGGCCGCGAACAGGTCTGTCTGGTATTGCGCTTTTACGAACGTCTCGTCGCGGTCGGCAAGAATCCCGAGAAAAGCCCCGGCATGAGGGACAATCAGCTTGATGTCGGGAAAACGGTCAAAGAAATGGTATTCAAGCAAGTTCATGAAGGTCATCGTCGTGTCGATGAAAAACCCCATCAAGGGGGTAGGTAGGTCGATATTGACGTTTTTAGGCAGGTCTGAGGGCTGATTTGGGTGCATCGCGACGACCGCTTTGGCCGCGTTTAATTGCGCATAGACCTCGTCAAATATGGGCGACCCAAAATAGATGCCGCGAGTATTAGTCGGGACAGTGAAGCCTCGGGCATGATGGGCGAGGGCCCAGTTCACCTCAGTCACTGCATCGTTGACATACGGCAGCGGCAGTGAGGCCAGGTAGCCCAGCTGATCCGGGTGGGCAATGGTCAAGCGCTCGCCTTCTTCGTTGGCCTTGCGCGCGATTTCCAGTGTCTCCTGCCGATCGCCAAAGTTGAAGTGTGGCGAAGACAGCGACAGCACCGAGTAGCTAATATTATTCTTCTTCATGAAGTCCAAGGTCGTTGCCGGTGTCCAATCAGGAGTCGCCCAGCCGTCTGGATTACCTGGGATATGGCGTTTTAATGCCTCAGTGTAGATCTTGGGTAGGTAGTGCGTGTGAACATCGATAATACCAGTCATCAGAACATCTCCAAATTTTTTATCAACACCGCGTCTATTTCAAACCCATCGTAGGACGGTTCACGGGTCCGGGCAATGACCATCTTTCTATAAAGTGTTGAGTTCACTGTCACAATTGGGTAGGCCATCTCGTGACCAACTGAACCGCGTGTTGATTTATTTTGACTGGCGCCGAATAATAGAAACAAATTTAAATCCGAGAGGCAGAGCCAGTGCATAAGAAAATTGTGGAAACTGAGGGCAGTATTAAGAAAGCGTTCATTGCCTTGATGAGGATGAAGCCATTTGAGCAGATTTCGGTGCGTGATATCACGCAGGCGGCGGGTATCAATCGGGGGACGTTTTACCTCCACTACGCTGACAAATACGCACTACTTGAGCATTACGAGGACAATCTGGTCAGCCAAATCACGGCGTTCTTTCGCGCTGACTTTGCGGACACGATGATTGTCGCAACAGCGGAAAGGACCGGGGAGATGACGTACCCCGTGGTGCGGGAGGTCGTCGGCTTGGTGGCCGCGGAATTTGACATGTTCAAGGTTCTGTTCGGGCCAACGGGTGATCCGCGCTTTGAATTTCAGCTGGAGAAGATGGTCCGCGCCTCGATTAGTGAACGGCTGAATCAACTCAAAGGACAGGTGGCGGTGACGACCACGATTCCCCAAGATTACGCCTGGGAGCTAATCATTTCTGGCTTGTTTAGCATCGTCAAGACCTGGCTGCAGTCCGCCAACCCAGAGTCACCGGAGACGGTTTGCGCAATCATCATGAAAACGCGCTTTTTAAGCCCGTATGATCTGCTAGGCATGTCTGAAAGGCAGGAGTCCCTATGAGCAAAGAGCGTTTGACCACGTTTATCGACGCCGTGTTGGCGATTGTGATGACCATTCTAGTGTTGGATCTGAAGCTGCCTGAGCAATAACGGTGGGCGGCTTTTGGGCCCTGAGAGATCAGTTCATCGCGTATTTTATCAGCTTCTTTTGGATCGGGGCAATGTGGGTCGGGCTGCACAACAACTGGCGCCGGGTTAAAACGATCACGCGGGCTGCGCCGTGGCTCGGTATCGTGTTGCTGTTTTTTAGCTCGCTGGTGCCTTATGCGACGCGGATCGTCTCGGCCCACTTCATGAGCGTCGGCGCGCAAGTCTTCTACGGCCTGATCATCATCGGCGTGACGCTGGCCAACTTGGCACTGTACCGGTCGGTGCTGGGGGATGCGCCTCGCAATCGCCTGCTGTTTTGGGACGTGGTGGTGAAGTGCGCGGCATTGCTGTTGACCTTCGCCTTTCCGCCGACAATGATGATTGTCACCTTGCTTGCCGCCATTTTCTGGGTGATCATGGGCCTGCAAAAGTACTGAAAAGTAAGTACGCAAAAGGCGCCTGACGAATTTTTTGCCAGGTGCCTTGTTGATCGATCAGTAAACTGGTCGCGTTTGCCCTTGGGTATCGGGATCTGCGATGCCAATGCTGTCGTTAGCCGCGTAACTGGAGTCTGCGACGATTTTCAACACAACATCGGCGATGCTTTGGCGAGAACCGGAGACACCGTTATAAGGCTGGCTCTTCGTCGTCACGGTGTATTTCACCTCGTCTCGGTCGTTCAGCCATGGCAGCCGCAGGGTGGTGTAGGTCAGCCCAGAAGCGGCGAGCAGCCGATCCGAGTTGATCGCGGCATCTAGGCCGCTGCGGACTTGGTTCAAGTTCCATTCGCCGAACTCACCAGGGACTTCGTTATAGATCCCTAGGATATTGGTGAAGACGACGCGGTCAACATGGTGCCCCTTCATAGCGGCAATCACGTTTTTGGTCATGGCATTATCGGCATCGTGATCGACGACGGCAACGAAGACGAGATCCTGTCCGAAGACGGCGGTAGACACTGATGCAGGATTCTCAAGATCAGTCTCGACGACCTTCACGCGCGGGTTATCTGCGAGGCTAGCCAACCGCTCTGCGCGCCGAAGACCCAGGGTCAACTCAACGCCTTTGAATTGCGGTTCAGTCAAAATCCGGTGTTCCACGATGCGGGCAATTTGCCCGTTCGCCGCTAAAATGAGTAGTTTCATGTTGTTCCTCCTATTTTGTGTACCCCTTTTTGTTGATGTCATCAGCTTAAGGGTTACAGTTGGTTGAAGCGCAAGCCTTTTTTTAAAATAATTTTGGGCGCCGTTAGGACAGCCTTTTGGGGACTTCTAGCATAAAAACTGTGTGGGGGAAAGCTTTAGTCGCTGGCGAGTAGCCCAACGGTAATGCCTTCATCACGGGGGTTAAAGTAACTGTAATTAGGGCTTGGCTTACAGTGGGTCTAAGGGATTATGATAGAGAAAATCAAGAGACGAGGTAGACCAATGACATACACGGTTCAAGAGGTAGCAAAGAAAATGGGATTGACCACATATACGGTGCGCTTTTACCATGATCACGGCCTGTTGCCATACGTGAAGCGGGACGAGAACAACAATCGCGTGTTCGATGATGTGGATCTGGAATGGGTGCACCTAATCACGTGCCTGCGCCAGACAGGAATGCCGCTGGCCAACATCAAGCATTATGTGGACTTGGTCATTGCAGGCAGTGACACCGTGCCTGAGCGATACCAGATTATGCTGGCCCAGCAGCAGCGGACGCTTCAGGAAATCGATGAGTTAAATCACCATCTGGAAACCATCAATAAGAAGGTTGCCCATTACGCTGACGTCTTGATCAACCAAAAGCCGGATAGTTATGAGCCTTCAAACGTGGCCGAAGCGCCGGACAAAGCACCAGACATGCAGCTCACCAAAGCATAGTTAGCTAGTTAGAAAAATGCACGCCCACCAGGCAAGGTGAGCGTGCATTTTTCTGGATTAGGCAGCGAGTGGCTTGTTAATTACTTGCTGACGATGAGCAAAGATTTGATGGCCTCGCGCTTGTCCATGGCCTCATAGGCAGACTGGACATCTGCTAGGTCGAAGCGCTGGGTGAAGACGTGGCCCGGGTGAATTTTGCCCTGCAGGACTGCGTCAAGCAACACGCCGCGGTCGTAGGTCGTCACGCTGGCGATCCCGCCGCGCAGACCGACGTTGGTCCAAAACGGCATCGCGTTAGCATTGGTCGCTTCTTGCGGCACACCCACGCGGCCGACGATGGCCCCTGGCCGCGCGACCTTGATCGCGGTATCAACGGACAGCGCTGTGCCAACACATTCCAGCACGGCGTCCGCGCCGCCGTCGGTCATGGCGAGGACCTTGGCAACGGCCTCGTCGCCGCGTTCCTCGACAATGTCAGTGGCGCCAAATTCGCGTGCCATGGCTTGCCGATCGGCGTGACGGCTCATCGCGATAATGCGCGTTGCCCCCATCAGCTTGGCGGCGATCACACCGCACAGGCCGACCGCACCATCGCCCATGACCACGACCGTGTCGCCTGGGTGAACTTCGGCGCTGGCCGCCGCGTGGTAGCCGGTGGCCATGACGTCAGAGAGGGCCAGCAGGTCATTGAGCTGCTCATCGGTGTAATCCTCAGGCTGCCCCGGAATCTTGACCAGAGACCAGTCGGCCTCGGTGTAGCGAACGTACTCGCCCTGAAAGCTGCTGCTGCCATGGCCCTTGGCATTCAGGCAGTTGCCTTCGAATCCGGCCTTGCAGGCGGCACAGTGACCGCAGCCATGTGTGAACGGTAAGATAACGAAGTCGCCGGGCTGAACGTGGGTGACCCCATCGCCAACCGATTGCACGATGCCAATTGCTTCATGCCCAGCCGTGGTGCCCGTTTCGCGCTTGTCGAGACCGCGGAACCACCAGAGGTCAGAGCCGCAGACGCAGGCACGCAGGATTTTGACGACCGCGTCCTTGGGTTCTTGAATTTCTGGCATGGGAAAATCCTTGAGGACGACTTTACCAGGTTTCTCAAATACTGTCGTTTTCATTTTTATTTGCTCCTTATAGTTGGTTTAACCATTGCTGAATTTGCGTCTGGGCAGTGGCCACTTTTGAACCTGGCAGACCCAGGGCAGACGCGATTGAATGCTTACCCGCGGCGCGCTTGAAGACTGCCTCGTAATCGCCGGGCGTACCGGCGTCGGTATAGAACGGGGCGAGTCGAACATCATCATCTGGAATTGCGGCTAAAAAGCTCAGCACTGGCGTAGCGGGGGCGCCGGACCAGACCGGGCCACCAACCAAGATAGTGTCGTATTTGCTCAGGTCTGGTAGCGGCTCGGCCAGTGGCGGCAGCTGACCAGCCTTTAGTTGCGCTTTTGCAATGTCGGCGGTTTCGTACATGTCAACTGAAAAGGTGTCTGCAGGGGCCTTGATCTCATATAGATCTGCATGAGTTTGGGCGTGCAACCGCTCAGCTAAAGCCGCTGTGTGACCAGACCAAGAGTAATAGGCAATTAGTGTTTTGTTCAAATGATCGACCTCCTTCATGGGCAAACCGGATTGCTCATGAAGAAGCATAGTCCATTACAGTAGCTGTAAGGCAAGCGGATTTTGAAGATTATTTTGCCGAGCCGGAATAATTCGATGCAGATCTGAGCCACGCTGTAACTAAAAACACCACAGGGCTGGGGGGCGTGAGAATCGCGCCTGACCCTGTGGTGTACTTTCACTTGTGTAACTTCTATTTATTATGTCCGGTTCCCCTTAGTCAGAAGAAAGTGAGACCAGGGATCACCGCGTAGAAGCGTGCACATTGTTAGCTGAGTGTGGCCTTTACCACGGCTGGTTCGTCGGCCCAACGGTAAACTCGTTGACGTTGGTGTCTTCTGGCATATCGATGGCGAATTCGACAACTTTGGCGATGCGATCCGCCGTAATCTCGTAGGTGTCATACTCGTGCTTCATGTTAGCGGCGACTCCCTTGTCCGTGATGGTGTTCAGGAGCTCAGTCTTGATCGCGGCGGGGTAAATCGTCGCGGTGCGAATGTTGCTTTGATCCTGAGCGGATTCCATGCGCAGCACTTCCATCAGGTCGCGAACGGCCCACTTGGTCGCACCGTAAACGGCACCGCCAGGGTAAGCCTTGAGGCCGGCGACGGAGCTGGTCGCGATGAAGTGGCCGGACTGTTGCGCTTTAAAAATCGGCAGGGCGGCGGCGATGCCGTTGAGCACGCCTTTCAGGTTGACGTCGACGATGCGGTTCCACTCCTCAACTTTCAGCGCGGACAGAGGCGAGTTCGGCATCAAGCCGGCGTTCAAAAACATCACGTCGATGCCGCCAAACGTATCCTTGGCCAGCTGCACGAGTGCCTTGCTGTCCTCGGGCTTAGTGACATCAGTGACGCGGTAAGCAGCCTGACCGCCGGCGTTGTTGATGGCGTTAGTCAGTGCCTTGAGTTTTTCCTCGCGGCGCGCGCCCAGCACGACCTTGGCGCCGTGGCTGGCGAGCAGCTTGGCGGTTTCGGCACCGATGCCGCTTGAGGCGCCGGTAATGACAACAACTTTATTTTCGATCATAAGTATTTCCTCCTAATTTTGACGAATGGGCCGGATAATTTTGGCCGGGACGCCAGCCACAACGGTGTTGGCCGGGACGTCGTGAGTCACGACTGCGCCGGAGCCGACGATGGCGTTCTCGCCGATCGTCACGCCAGGATTGACCGTCACATTGGCGCCCAGCCAGGCGCCTTTTTTGATGCGGACGGACTTGAGTACCAAGTCGCGGCGGAAGGCCGGGTCCTCGTTATGGCCGACGGAGATCAGCATCACGCGCGGGCCAAGCAAGACGTGGTCCTCAATGGTGATGCCGCCCAAATCGACGAAAAAGCAGTCGCGGTTGATGAACACGTGCTCGCCGATAAACGTGTGCGGGCCGAAGTCGGTTTGAAACGGTGGGTTGATTGCCGAGGTGGCAGGTAGTGGGGCATTCAGCAGGTGAGCCAGCAGGGTGCGGCGCGCGGCGTCTTCGCTGGTCTGATTGAACCTAATCAGCTGCGCGCTAGTTTGCGCCACGATGGCGTCAACCTGCGCTGGCAGCGCGCCGGTCCAGCTGACCGCCCCGGCATTGATTAGTTGTGGCAATGGGATACTCACGAGATGACCTCCTTTTGATGACAAGATTTATCATAAAGACGGCCGGCTGTTCTGTCTAATACCTATGTCGGATGCTACACTATAGCTAAAAAGCATGGAGGTGGGCGCAATGGAGCTGCGTGTTCTGCGATATTTTCTGATGGTGGTCGACGAGCGCAACATCTCACGGGCGGCCGCAAAGCTGCACGTGTCGCAGCCGACGATTTCCCGGCAGCTCAGCGAGCTGGAGGCTGAATTGGGCGTGACGCTGTTCGAACGCGGCCAGCGTCGCATTGAGCTGACCGTCGCCGGGGAATACTTCGCCCAGCAGGCAAGGCAGATCGTTTTGTTGGCGGACAAAACTGTCGCAAACGTCCAGCGCAAGCACGATGTCCGCGGCAGCGTGATGATCGGCAGTGCTGAGGCCCCGATGATGGTCAGTGTGGCGGCGGCCATCAGACACATGCGGGAGACGGCCCCGAAAGTCGTAGCGAATATTTACAGCACCGACGCGGAGGATGTGCACGCCCGTATGCAGACCGGCTTCTTTGATTTTGGGGTCGTCATGGAGCCGACGGACAAGCAGGATTATCATTTTATCAATCTGCCAGGCGCCACCCGCTGGGGCGTGTTAGTGAAAAAAACTTCGCCACTGGCGCAGCTTGAGGGTGTCACCGCCAGTGATTTGCACAATCAACCCGTCATCATGACCAGGCAGCGGGGCAGCGTCGACCGTTTGCGGGATTGGCTGGGGGCCAGCGCCAAGCAGTTTCCAGTGGTCGCGACTTACAACCTGCTGTATAACGCATCACTCATGGTCAGCGCTGGGATCGGTGTGGCCGTGTGTTTAGATGGCATCGTCAATACGACAGGGACGGATCTGCAATTCGTTCCGCTGAACCCACAGCTGGAAGGACATGCCAGCTTGATCTGGCCGAAAGCAGGGCAGCTGTCACCGGCCGCGCACGCCTTTTTGGATGCGATGATGGCAAACTTGCCAGGTGAGAAAGCAGCCGATTAAATAACGGCAGCACTTGCCTTGTCAACGGCAAATTCTGGTTTAGCCGAAGGAATCAAAGGAACTCTGTCAGGGGGGAGACTTCGAACTCACCGCTTGAATTCTGGCGGCACGATGATGCTTTCTATTTAGACCGTATAATAGATGTAAAGTCTGGCAATTGCTGCATCGACCAAGGGAGGGTGCGTCATGAGTAAAGTTCACATTCCAGTTGCCTATTATCAGGCGCCTGACAAGCGGCTGCAGGCGACCCAGGACAAGCTGTTCGCTGCCTTGAAACAGCACTTCGATGCCGGTGAGGCGTTTGCCAACATCAGCGTGAGCGCCTTGTGTCAAACAGCCAAAATCGCCCGCCAGACCTATTACCAGCATTACGACAGTATTGGCGAAATTATCGAAGTCACCGTCGCCCGGGTCATCAATTCGGCCCTGCAAAAAGCCGATCAAGCTCTCGATCCCAGTGAGGAAGGGGCGCCTTTGAAGGTCGATTTGCTGCTTGCACATCGCGATTTGATCGCCATGGTCCGCTGGGCCCACGCCGGCGATCTCATTGTTGCGTACCTCAGCCGCGAGATTCGGCGTGTGAGCAGTATTGAAGGGACCAACATTCCGATGAAGGGGATCATGATCGACCTGCTGGCGCGCATGTATCTCGCTTTCGCCGATGTTGTCAACGAACACCCTGAGCTGAGCCGCAGTCAGTTGATCACAATTTTTCAGAAGATGCTGCCGGCGCCGGCCAAGATTTTCCGCGACCTATAACCCCAATTCGAAGAAAAATGACAGAATGGCCATGTTTGACAACAAACACGGCTATTTTTAGTAGGTGCTGCCTCATACAATGGGTTTATTCAATCAGGAGGCAACCAACATGAAATTAATCACACTAGAAGAACACTGGGAATCACAGCGCGTTAATGACGCTGCTAAGCCGTACATGCCAAAGCCGGCCAATCCGCACAAAAATTCGGATGACCACAGCATTGAAGAGTTTGTTGCTAAGACCAAGCGCGACAACACTGAGCTCATCAGCGCCGGTGAGCGGCGCCTGGCTTTCATGGATCAAAACGAGATTCAGATGCAGATCATGGGTTACGGCGACGACACGCCACAAAATCTGGATCCAAAGGTCGCCATTGACCTGTGCAAAATGGCGAATGACGATTTAGCGAAGGCCATCAGTGCGCATCCCGACCGTCTTGGCGGCTGGGCGACGTTGCCGGTTGGCAATCCCGAAGCGGCCGCCGCGGAACTCGAACGCGCCGTCAAGCAGCTCGGCCTGCAAGGTGCGATGATTCACGGTTACTACGATGGGCACATGTTCGACGACCCGATGTACGAGCCCATTTTCGCCAAGGCTGAAGAACTCGATGTGCCGCTGTACTTCCATCCGGCAGTGATCCCTGAAGAAATCAGTGAGCACTACTATCAGGGCCAGGGCTGGTCGGAGCTGACCGCCTTCACCTTTGCCGGCGCCGGCTGGGGCTGGCACGAAGACCTCGGCGTGCAGATGATCCGCCTGATCCTGGCCGGTGTGTTTGATCGCCACCCGAAGCTCAAAATCATCACCGGCCACTGGGGCGAAATGGTGCCGAATTTCCTCGAACGGATGGACCAAACGTTGGGCCTGACTGTCCACCTCGACCGCAGCATCAGCCAAACCTACCGCGACAACTTTTACATCACGCCAAGCGGGATGTTCTTCCCGGCGCAGCTGACGCTGGCCATGACCGAGGTCGGGGCCGATCATCTGCTTTACTCGCTGGATTACCCCTACAATCACCCGGCGGACGCGCAGAAGTTTCTGACTGAATCTGACTTGACGCAAGCGGATCAGGAAAAAATCGCCAATCAGAATGCGGCCGCGTTGCTGCATTTGAATTAAGGAGGGGCCTCATGAAAAACTTATATACCTTGACGCAAGTTGACCCTGGCGTCTACAACATCAGCGAAAACATTACAGATCGCCCCATCAAGTTCTCCCAGCAGCTCGTGGTCGGTACTCAGCGCGCCGCAATGATCGATGCCGGGTTCGGCATTGACCGGGACCTGCTGAAGGAAATTCGTAAAATTACCCAACTTCCGGTCATCTGCCTGCTGACGCACGGTGACCCCGACCATACCGGCGGAGCGGAGTTGTTCGACCAGGTTTACATGAATCCCGCCGACGACGCGGTGATGAAGGCCGCGTTTGATCCGCGCTTTCGCCTGCACGCGATTGACGTGGCCAGTGGCCACAACGCTGAGCTGGTTGCCCACATGCAAGCCGAAGAGCCGCAAGACGCCAGTTTCAGCTATCAGCCGCTGCATGATGGCGACCGCTTCGACCTTGGCGGCACCACATTGACCGCATTAGCTCTGCCAGGCCACTCGGCCGGCAGCATGGTGTTTGTCGATGTTGACCGGCACTTGGGCTTTACTGGCGACAGCCTGGCTACCCTGACCATGAGCGAGCTTTACGATGCGCGCTGTGCCTCGCTCACCGTTTGGGCGAATGGGTTGGCTAAGCTTCAACACCTGGTCGGGGATGACGCACAGCTTTACAGCGGTCACCGCGTTGACGCGTTTCCACCTCACGTGCTCAGCACCTTGATCCAAGGGGTCGCCGACATCAAGGCGGGCGGCGGTCAAACCGATACGCCGATTACGCAGATGCCGACCGGGCCAGTCACCGACAGTGACACCATGCATCCGCGGACGCACAAAATTGCTGGCACGACTTTTGTCATTATGTATAACGCACTCAACATTTAGGAGGTTTTTATGATGACTGATAAAAAATTCTATGATGCCCCGCTGGATCAAACTGATAAGCAAGCGCTCGCCGACCGGGCCGAGATCCGCGAACTACTCGAGTACGAGCGTTACACGCGGGACAACGGCCTGTATGCCCAAGAGGCGGCCTGCTACAGTGACGACGCCCAGATTCACGTGTCCTGGTATGACGGCCCCGCGAAGGGTTATTTTGAAAAATTGGCGCAGGCCAACGGCGGTGGGTCGAAACACAAAATCAATTACACCACTGTCTGGGTCAATGGGACCAAGGCGATTGGTGAGATGACGGTGATGATGCTGTCGCCGCGCATTAAGCTGGACGGCCAGGCCGTTGATTTGCACTCCTACGCGCGCATTTTCACCCGGTTGGAGAAGCAAAACGGGGTCTGGAAGATCCTGTCCGGCGATTGCATTTACGAACGCGATGAGTTGGTCCCGGTCGTCCCTGGCCAACCGATCAAGATCGACACGCAGGAGCTGGCTTCCTACCGCGAAAGCTACCAGGGCTTGTGCTACGTCCTGGCCCGGACCGGCCTCAAGAGCAGTGCGGATCTGCCGGGCGATGACAAGCCTGTGACAGTCGAGAAAGTATACGCGGACGCCAGCAACTGGTTCTTCGCGTAGGCTGTGAGAGATAAAAAGGCACTGCAGCCCGCGGAATCACCAGCGTCCCCATCACGTTCCATCTAAGCGGCAACTAAATTTAAATGACAGCAAATCTCTCCCCATGTTTGCAGGAATACGCAAACGTGAGGAGAGTTTTTACTTTAATTTCGAAAGATTGGTAAGGGATGGTGCTACACCGCCGCCTCCATCAGCCAGTCGCGCTGGGGGTCGCTGCCCACGACAAAGGCGTGCTCGCCGACTTTGTGGAAGCCGCGTGCGGCGTAAAAAGCCTTGGCCGGTTCGTTATGTTCCCAGACGCCGAGCGCGATGGTGTCCTTGTGCCGGTCCTTTGCCATTTTCAGCGCATGAGCGTAAAGCTTGCTGCCCAGACCTTGGCGCTTGTACGCTGGTAAAATGTAGATCCGCTCCAGCTCCAGCGCGTTTTTCGCCTTCACATCGGCGGTCACCGCGCCGTCGACGTTGAGCTTAAGGTAGCCGGCCGGGGTGCCGGCGACTGTGATGAACCAGAAAGTCGTGCCCAGCGTGTGCAGCTCCTGAGTGAGCTGTTCGGGCGAGTACGCCGTGTCTAGGAAGGCCGCCATGTCGGCCGGGGCCGTGTTGGCGTTGAAGGTATCGGCAAAAGTGGTGCGGGCCAGGCGCACCAGTGTGGGGATTTGGGGTTCGGTGACAGGGATGATTTGGATATTGGTCATGTTAAAGCTCCTTAACCGTTTGTGCAGGCTGACGTGTCAGCCAGTCCGTTATTGCAGTTAATCTTACGCTTCGGTGAGTGATTTTGCTGCTGATACTGAACTTATTCACGCATTTTTATGCGGCTGCCGCTGCACCGCGACGGCTCTGCGTTTTGGGCCCGGGTTGTCCAACTGGTTTGCGGTCGTGCTGGTCGATAACAGCGCCTTCTAGCAGGATTGGTGAATGCTATTAAGATTTTCCAGAAAGCGCTTGCAATGTGATCCGTTCATCTGGTAAACTTAATTTATGGAAGAGATAAGACACTTCCAATATGAGATGGTTCCACGAAGACGTTTCCTCCAGCGTCTTTTATCCCCCTCCTTAGGATAGAGTTGCCAAGCAGCGAGCAGACGCTGCTTTTTTAATGCCATGAACGAGGAATACCAGTTAGCCATTATCGGACAGTACCATGCGAGTCACATGCCCGCACAGCGAGCACGTATCGGTGCCTTGCTTAATCATGGTTGGTTCAAGAAAGGTGACGTCTTCTAAGATGACTGCGACTGAGGAATCCAGCTGAAGTAGCTGGGTCGCTTCGTTATGCCCAAATTGAACATGGGTGAAGGTGACGGTCAACGCGGTCCCGTTGCCGTGAATGACGGATGGCGCCGAGACGTGATCGATCACGCAAGAGTCAAAAGTCAGTGTCCGCATGTAAGAGCCGTTTTGCATGACAGATTTGTCGCCGCGATTGTAGCTGATCAGCCGGCCGATATCGTTTATCAGACAACGCTTGATGGTAATGTTCTCAGAGGGCTGCTGATTTTTATCCGCATCGATTGCGTAATACTTAAAAAACCCCAGTTTACAATTCAAGTGCAACACCCTGACGACTAGACCAGAAAGGCCATGA